>JBEEJL010000195.1:0-4540 GCA_041169175.1 Pseudomonadota bacterium
GATAACAAAGGCGACAAACGCAGCGACGAGGCCACTATCTCGTAATCGAAACCAGCAGGCCAGCCAGAGAATGCTGGCCTGTTTTTTATATAAAAGCTCTGGAGGGACTCATGAAAAAAATATTATTACTACTCAGCTTTGTCGCCTTTGGTGCCCACGCGCAAAACGCTGCTGATGAAATCGCGCGTTACCGCGAAATGCTGGCTGATGGCAACCCGGCTGAACTGACCGAAGCGCAAGGCGAAGAATTGTGGAAACAAAAACGCGGTCCGAAAAACGCGTCGCTGGAGCAATGCGATATCGGCAAGGGCCCCGGTGTAATCAAAGGCGCTTACGCGGAATTGCCGCGCTATTTTGCCGACGTTGACGCCACTTTGGATTTTGAATCGCGCTTAGTCCATTGCATGGTCACGCTGCAAGGTTTCAAACGTGAAGACGTGATCAAGAAACCTTTCTCCGGCCAAGGCGAGCGCGCCACGGATTTGGAAGCATTGACCGCCTATGTCGTTGGCCAATCGCGCGGCAGCAAAATCAATATCTCGCAAACCCATCCGAAAGAAAAAGCCGCTTACGCGCGCGGCGAGAAAACATTTTTCTATCGCGGCGGCCCGTTTGATTTTAATTGCGCGTCATGTCATTCCGCCGACAACCAGCGCATTCGCTTGCAGGATTTACCTAATTTGCAAAACCCCGCCTCCGCACAAAAAGCCTTCGCCACTTGGCCCGCCTACCGCGTCAGCCAAGGCGCTCTGCGCACCATGCAATGGCGTTTGAATGATTGCTTCCGCCAACAGCGTTTTCCCGAGCTGAAATATACCTCGCAAACTTCAGTCGATCTAATTACTTATCTCGGCGTAAAAGCCAATGGCGGCACGATGGATTCGCCGGCAATCAAGCGATAATCAAGGAATATGAAAATGAAAAAACCGATCGTTGTATCTTGCGCCCTCGCCTTACTTGCTGCTTGCGCCAACATGGTCAGCGGGCCCACTTCACAAGAAGTGACTGAGACCATCAAAGCATCGTTTGCGGAAAAAGGCATTGCCAAACTCGATCGTCTCAATCAGTCCGAGTCGCAGAAAATTTGTTCTGACTATGCGCAGACTGCTTTGCCCACCGACAAGCGCGAGCAGTTGCAAAAAGCCGCGCTTGATGGCGTGAAATATCCAGCCGATAACAATTTCATCGGTGACTGGAAAGAAGGCGAAAAAATCGCACAAAGCGGACGCGGTCTGCAGTATTCCGACGACGGGAAAAGTCCTAACGGCGGTAACTGCTACGCTTGCCATCAAATCCAAAAAGCGGAAATTTCTTTCGGCAACATCGGCCCCAGCCTGACGCAATACGGCAAACTGCGCGGCAACTCGGAACCGATAGTGAAATACACCTGGGCGAAAATTTTCAACTCGCATTCGTACAACGCGTGCTCGAACATGCCGCGTTACGGCGCAGCGGAAATCCTCACTGAAAAACAACTCAAAGATGTGATGGCGTTATTGCTGGATCCACAATCACCGGTAAACAAATAATTACTTAGCATCCTTTGCAGCAATGACCTGTGCAACAACAGGTCGTTTACAAATTAAAAAATACTTAATATAATCAATAGGTTGCATAATGTCTCTCGACCGTCGTGAATTTCTGCAAATGCTCGCCGTTGCCGCCGCTGGCGGAATGGTTTTGGAAGGCTGTGCCAGCGGCCCAGCAAATAAAATCGGCGCGTCGATTAAAACTGGCGCGAGTTTGTACGACTTGCCGACCTTCGGCAATGTAAGCTTTTTGCATTTCACTGATTGCCACGCACAACTGCAGCCGATTTATTTCCGCGAGCCGAATGTGAATCTAGGTTTGGGTTCGAGCAGCGGCAGACCGCCGCATTTGGTCGGCGAGCAATTATTGAAATATTTCAACATCGCGCCGGGTTCGCCGGAAGCGCACGCGTTTACTTATCTCAATTTTTCCGAAGCAGCAAAAACTTACGGCAAGGTCGGCGGCTTCGCGCACTTGGCGACGTTGTTGAAACAACTGCGCACATCGCGCCCCAATTCATTATTGCTCGACGGCGGCGACACCTGGCAAGGCTCCGCTACTGCGTTGTGGACCAACGGACAAGACATGGTCGATGCATGCAAGCTACTCGGCGTCGAAGTCATGACCGGCCATTGGGAATTCACGCTTGGTGCCAAGCGCGTAAAAGAAATCGTCGATCAAGATTTCAAAGGCAAAATCGATTTCATTGCGCAAAACATCAAGACCTCTGATTTCGGCGATCAAGTCTTTCCGCCCTACACCATCAAGCAAATGAATGGCATTCCGGTCGCAATCATCGGCCAGGCATTTCCCTACACGCCCATCGCCAACCCGCGCTACATGGTGGCGGACTGGAGCTTCGGCATCCAGGAAGAAACTATGCAGAAAACTGTTGATGAAGTGCGTAGCAAAGGTGTCGCTGCAGTGATACTTCTGTCGCACAACGGCATGGATGTGGACATCAAACTCGCGTCGCGCGTGCGCGGCATCGACGCGATCATGGGCGGTCATACGCACGACGGCGTGCCTGCGCCGGTGATTGTGAAAAATGCCGGCGGACAAACGCTGGTCACCAATGCCGGCTCAAACAGTAAATTTCTCGGCGTGCTCGACCTCGATGTCAAAGGCGGCAAGGTGGCGGATTTCCGTTATAAGTTATTGCCGATATTTTCTAATCTGCTGACGGCAGATACCGCCATGCAAGCGCACATCGACAAAGTGCGCGCGCCGTATAAAGCCAAGCTGGAACAAAAACTCGCGACCACCGAAGGCCTGCTCTACCGTCGTGGCAATTTCAACGGCACCTTCGATCAACTGATTCTCGACGCGCTGATGGAAGTCAAAGGCGCAGAGATCGCTTTCTCGCCCGGCTTCCGCTGGGGTACGTCGATACTCGCCGGGCAAGACATCACGCGCGAACACTTGATGGATCAGACTGCGATCACTTATCCCGCCACCACGCTGAACGACACGAGCGGCGAGATGATCAAAACCATTTTGGAAGACATCGCGGATAATTTATTTAATCCCGATCCGTATTACCAACAAGGCGGCGACATGGTGCGCGTCGGCGGTCTCGCCTACACCTGCGACCCCAACGCCAAAGCCGGTAACCGCATCAGCGACATGAAGCTGAACGGCAAGGCGATCGAAGCGGACAAGACGTATAAAGTTGCAGGCTGGGCACCGGTGGCCGAAGGCGCGAAGGGTGAACCGATTTGGGATGTGGTCGAAACTTACCTCAAGGCCAACCCGATACTTAAGCCGCGCAAACTGAACCTGCCCACGCTGAAAGGCGTGGACAATAACCCGGGAGTAGCCTCATGAAAACATTCTATGCAAGTTTATGTTTGTTATGCACATCGCTGAGTGTCCACGCTGCCGATACCAAAGCGCTGAACAAAGTATCCACGTTGACCGCTGAAGCCGCACAGGTCGCAGCCCATGCCGCGCTGAAGGATTGCCAGAAGCGCGGCGCAGTGGTGGCTGTCGCAGTGGTCGATCGTTCCGGCGTTCCCTTAGTCATGCTACGTGACGCGCTCTCCGGCATGCACACGCCTGAGACCGCGACGCGCAAAGCGTGGACGGCAGTCAGCTTCAAAAACAACACCATCGAATTGGAAAAAGCTACGGCATATAACCAGCCTAACAGCAGTATCCGCAATCTGCCTAATGTCGCCATGATCGGCGGCGGCATGCCAATTGAAGCGGCCGGTAGTTTGGTCGGCGGTATCGGCGTGTCCGGCGCACCAAGCGGCATCCTGGATGAAGATTGTGCTAAGGCCGGTATCAAAGCCATACGCGACGCGCTGGATCTGGATTGAACTGCACACAATATGGACAGCAGCAACGCTAATCGAAAACATGGCTCGTTAGTCGGCGCGGTGCCTTTACTGCTCGACACGCCCGCCGACACGCTGACTGCGACCAAACTCCGTGTGCCCTTGATTGTGCTGTTTTCATTATCGGATTGCGGCTTCTGCCATGAAGTGCGCAGGAATTATTTAGCGTCTCTCATCCGCGAATCAGGCGACAGCGTGGTGATACGTGAAGTCGTATCGGATGAGGCGCATAAACTCATTTGGCTCGGCGGCGAAATGCTGACGCATCCGCAACTCGCCGCCAGAACCAAGATTCAATTTTATCCGACACTGCATTTTTTTGACGCGCAATTCAATCCGCTGGCCGAGCCACTACTGGGTGCAAATGCGGCGGGCTTTTACAATGCGTATTTAAACCAGCGCATTGAAACATCCACGCAGATTTTACGCCGCACCACCAAAGCATCTAGCTAAAATGTTTTTGTTGATTAAAAAAAATGCCTTGGTTCTTTTCTACCTGTGTTTTTTTCTCGGTGCCTGCGCGCACGCCACACAATACGAACCGATAAAAAATAAACCCTTGCCAGTCAAAGTCAGCGAACACGTCTATTACGTGCAAGGCCTGCCCGGCATCGCCAGCGAACAGAATGAAGGTTACAACTCCAACGCGGGATTCGTCGTCACTAACG
>JBEEJL010000196.1:0-3551 GCA_041169175.1 Pseudomonadota bacterium
GAAATATCTGCGCGCATGACGTTCGCCAATAGCAGCGACTACATAAGGACTGATCACGGCCGGGATGATACCAAGCCGCACCTCGGTTAAGCCGAACATAGCCTCGGTTGTACCTACGGCAATGTCGCAAGCTGCAATCAAACCCACGCCACCGCCATAGGCCGCGCCTTGCACGCGCGCGATGGTCGGCTTCTTCATTGTGTTGAGTGTGCGTAACAATTCACCGAGCTTCATTGCATCGTAATAATTTTCCTGTTCGTCATATTCCGCGACGCGCTTCATCCACTTCAAATCTGCGCCAGCCGAAAATGATTTGCCCTCCGCGCATAGCACTACGGCGCGGATCTTTTTATCCTTCTCGAGTTTTTGCAACGTCTTAGTGAGATTGGCGATAAGCTTATCGTCGAAGGCGTTGTGTACGTCAGGTTTGTTCAGTGCCAGAGCGGCGACGCCGCCAGCGCCGATTTCCAGTAATAAATCAGACATATTGTTTTTAATACCTAATTAAGTTGGTAAAAAACCGTGTCATTCTGAGCGCCTTTTGCGAAGAATCTGCTGTTAAAGTCCAATGCAGACCCTTCACTGCGTTCAGGATGACACAAGGTCTGTCATTCTGAGCGTCTTTTGCGAAGAATCTGCTGTTAAAGCTAAAGCAGATCCTTCGCTGCACTCAGGTTGACACAAGGTTACATCCTGAAAATCCCATACTCAGTTTTTTCAATCGGTGCATTCATCGCCGCCGACAATCCTAAGCCCAGCACCATGCGTGTTTGCGCGGGATCAATCACACCGTCGTCCCACAAGCGCGCGGTCGCATAATAAGGATTACCTTGGGCTTCGTATTGGTCGCGTATCGGCGCTTTAAATTTTTCTTCCTCGTCCTTGCTCCATGCGCCGCCTTTGGCTTCGATGCCGTCGCGTTTCACCGTGGCCAACACACTCGCCGCTTGTTCTCCGCCCATCACGCTGATGCGTGCGTTAGGCCAGGTCCAGATAAAGCGCGGATTGAAGGCGCGGCCGCACATACCGTAATTACCTGCGCCGAACGAGCCGCCGATGATGACGGTGAATTTCGGCAGGGTGGAACACGACACCGCCGTCACCATTTTCGCGCCGTCTTTGGCGATGCCGCCGTTCTCATATTTTTTGCCGATCATGAAGCCGGTGATGTTTTGCAAAAACACCAGCGGAATGCCGCGTTGATTACATAGCTCGATAAAGTGCGCGCCTTTCAATGCAGACTCGGAAAACAAAATGCCGTTGTTAGCGACAATGCCAACCGGATAACCGTAAATATGCGCAAAACCACAGACCAAAGTGGTGCCGTAAAGTTGCTTAAATTCGTGGAAGTCCGAGCCATCAACAATGCGCGCGATGATTTCACGGATGTCATACGGCTGGCGCGTATCTTTCGGCACGATGCCGTAAATGTCGTCGATAGGATATTTCGGCTCGACTACTTCTTGCGTAGTGACAGGAATGTTTTTTTTGCGATTCAAATGTGACACGATTTCGCGCGCAATCGACAAGGCATGCGCATCGTCCTGCGCTAGATGATCGGTAACGCCAGAAGTGCGTGTATGCACATCGCCGCCACCGAGTTCTTCTGCCGTTACGACTTCTCCTGTCGCCGCTTTTACCAACGGCGGACCGCCGAGAAAAATCGTACCTTGGTTTTTGACGATAATCGATTCATCGCACATCGCCGGCACATAAGCGCCGCCCGCCGTACACGAGCCCATCACTGCCGCAATTTGTGGAATGCCCTTAGCCGACATCTGCGCCTGATTATAAAAAATCCGCCCAAAGTGTTCCTTATCGGGAAACACTTCATCCTGTAACGGCAAAAACGCACCGCCTGAATCAACCAGATAAATACACGGCAAATTATTTTGCGTGGCGATCTCCTGCGCGCGCAAATGTTTTTTTACCGTCAACGGATAGTACGTTCCGCCTTTCACCGTCGCATCATTGGCGACAACGACAACTTCTTGTCCGTTTACCCGACCGATACCAGTAATAATTCCCGCCGCTGGCGCATCGCCGTTATACATCTCGAACGCGGCCAGTTGCGAAAATTCCAAAAACGGCGAACCCGGATCGAGCAGGGCAGTCACGCGATCACGCGGCAACAACTTCTCACGCGCCGTATGTTTCTTACGCGCCTCTTCACCGCCGCCGAAAGAAATTTTTTCTGCGTTGGCGCGTAACTCGTCTGCGAGTGCACGCATATGCGTCGCATTGGCTTGAAATGCTTCGCTACTGTTATCGATTTTTGTATTTAATGACGGCATAAATAACTCAATTTAATCAAATGGTTACAATAGACGTAGGCTGGGCTGATAAGCCCAGCGTTTCATCACAAATATACGTTAAAAAAGCTGGGCTTATCAGCCCAGCCTACGGCACTTTAGCCATATCCCAACGGAAACCAAACACCCCTGTTTGTTACAAGGCCCATGTTGGGAACGACTTGCTTTTGATCCAAAGTTTGAATGTCAATATTTTCAACAACTGAATTAATAGCTAGCACTGTAGTGCCTGCAAAAACTTTTGATTCCAAAATCACCAAGGCATCTGGGTAATCATATGCGGTAATACCACAGCCAAAATTAAGTGGTGAGAAAACTGGCGGGTTGCTGAAACTGAACCAAAACCGATGCAAATTAAAAATGGTAAATTCCCTCAGCTATTTATTGCTACATATGTCGATATATGGCTATAGGTTTCTCGCAATGACCATCCGCTGCACTTCACTCGTACCTTCATATATCTGCGTAATACGCGCATCGCGGTAATGACGCTCGACCGGATAGTCTTCCAGATAGCCATAGCCGCCGTGTATCTGGATCGCTTTGCTGCACACCCATTCGGCGAGTTCGCTGGCATAGAGTTTGGCTTGCGAGGCTTCGGATAAACACGGCAAACCTTCGGTGCGCATACGGGCAGCGTGCAAAATTAAGAATCGTGCGGCGTTGATGCGGGTGTGCATGTCGGCGAGCATGTTGGCGATACTTTGATGTTCGATGATGGTTTTGCCGAATTGCGTGCGCTCGTGCGAATATTTAAGCGCAGCTTCGTAGGCGGCGCGGGCGATGCCGAGGGCTTGCGCGGCGATGCCGATGCGGCCGCCCTCGAGATTCGATAGCGCGATTTTTAATCCTTCGCCGCGTTGGCCGAGTAAATTGTCTTCGGGTATCGCGCAGTCCTCAAAGTTGATCGCGCAAGTATCGGAGGCGCGGATGCCGAGTTTGTGTTCGGGCTTATTCACTTTGAAGCCGGGCGTGTTGCTCGGCACGATGAAGGCGCTGATGCCTTTTTTGCCTGCGTCGGGGTCGGTCACTGCGAACACAATCGCCATCGCCGCGCGCTGTCCGTTGGTGACGAATTGCTTATTGCCGTTGAGTATCCATTGGCCGTCTTTGAGCACGGCGCGGGTTTTGAGGTTGTTGGCTTCTGAACCTGCTTGCGGTTCCGTCAAACAAAATGCGCCGATTTTTTTGCCGCTGGCGAGATCGGGTAACCAATATTTTTTTTGCGCTTCGGTGCCG
>JBEEJL010000197.1:0-3189 GCA_041169175.1 Pseudomonadota bacterium
GAGAATATCCAGCGCGCGCAGTGTAATATCGCGCAGGTTTCCAATCGGCGTGGCCACCACATATAATGCAGTTGGGTTGTGTGCGGAACTATTTTCTTGCGACACGGGGATTTTCATTTAAGCGGCAATGACGCATTTTCGGTTGCGGCGAGCGGCAAAGCAAGCCAATTATTTAGCGGAGCTAGTGCGGTTTGAATATTTTCGGCCTGAAATCGACGCAAAAATCCGGCGCAGCAGCGGAAGACTTGGCGGCCGAGTATTTGATTCGGCATAAATTAAAAATCATCGAGCGCAACTACCGCTGCCGTCACGGCGAAATCGATTTGATCGCCAAAGACGGCGCAAGCCTGGTATTTGTTGAAGTCAGATTACGCAGCCCGGGCAATTTTGGCGGGGCAGCAGCCAGCATCACGCCTGCCAAACAACAAAAGATCCTCGCCACCGCACGCCATTATTTATCCGGGCAAAGCGGCATTCCGCCGTGCCGTTTCGATGTTTTACTCCTCGAAGGCTTAACTGCTGATAAAATCGAATGGATTAAAAATGCTTTTGGAGAATAAACCATGCCCGCAACCAAAACCACAGAATTAAATTTGAACCAGCGCATCGTTAAACATTTTAACGACAGCGCGGCGCTGAAACAAAAAATGAAGACCGTGCTGAGCGAGCCGATTGAAAAGGCCGGGCAGCGCATGGCGCAATGTTTGCTCAACGATGGAAAAATTCTCGCCTGCGGTAACGGCGGCTCGGCGGCGGATTGTCAACATTTCACCGCAGAATTACTCAATCGATTCGAGATGGAGCGGCCCGGCCTCGCCGCTATGGCGCTGACGACCGATAGCTCGACCATGACTTCCATCGCCAACGATTACGCGTTCGAGCAGATTTTCTCCAAGCAAGTTCGCGCGCTGGGTCAACCGAACGATGTGTTGCTCGCTATTTCAACTAGCGGCAATTCAAAGAATGTGATCGAAGCGATTTTCGCCGCGCATGAACGCGGTATGTCCGTCATCGCATTAACCGGTCGCGGTGGCGGGCAGATTACTTCGTTACTCGACGCCAACGATTTTCATATTTGCGTGGAACATGAGAACACTGCGCGCATCCAAGAAGTACATTTGCTCACGCTACATTGCTTATGCGATGTTATTGATTGTATTTTATTAGGAGTAGAATAAATGCGTAAACTATTGATTATATTAAGTATTTTTAGCGGATTATTGCTGCAGGCTTGTGTGCCACTAGCAGTGGGCGGCCTAGTTGCAGCAGGCTTGGTAGCAGAAGATCGGCGCAGTGTCGGCACGCAAGCGGACGATCAGTCGATTGAAATCAAAGCACTCAATCGCATCGCTGAAGCCTACAAAGGCAAGCATCATATCAACGCCACCAGCTACAACAAACAAGTCTTGCTCACTGGCGAAGCGCCCACCGATCAGGATAAGGCCGGTATGGAAGCCGCGGTGCGCGGCATCGATGGCGTGACCCAAGTAAATAATGAAATCGTCGTCATGCCCAACACCGAACTCGGCTCGCGCACTAACGACAGCTTGATTACCACCAAAGTCAAAACGCGTTTCGCCAGCACTGGTCGCGGCGCGTTCTATCCTAACCACATCAAAGTCGTGACCGAAAACGGCGTCGTGTATTTAATGGGCATCGTCACCAAAGAAGAAGGCGATGCAGCAGCAGAAATTGCCGCGAGCACAGGGTCAGTCCTGCGCGTAGTCAAAGTATTTGAATACCGTGCAGCGTCTGCTGTTCCCGCACCGGCCGCCGCGCCAACGCGCACCGAAGCCGGCGCCGCACCAACAAACGTAGCCCCGGCCCCCGCGCAAGTTCCGGCGACCACGCCTAATTA
Source organism: Pseudomonadota bacterium (assembly GCA_041169175.1). Classification (GTDB taxonomy): domain Bacteria; phylum Pseudomonadota; class Gammaproteobacteria; order Burkholderiales; family JBEEJL01; genus JBEEJL01. The sequence continues at coordinate 1,859 of JBEEJL010000197.1, forward strand.
CACACCGCCAGCCGACGCACCAGGCGGCATCCAGCCGCCACCGACAGCGCCAGCGTCAGTGCCGATTCCGAAATCATAAGACCCTGTCGTAGGCTGGGCTGATAAGCCCAGCTACTCTTCATATGGAATGCTGCTAGCTTGCCAGCCCAGCCTACGGGCCTGATAAGCCCAGTCTGCGAGGCAGTAGGGCGCAATGAGCTTTCCGAATTGCGCCGCATGAACACCCAAACCAATTACCAATAAAAAATATGAAAATGTTCTATTTCAAAAAGCCAAGGCATTTTATTTCACCAACTATTTCCTTCCTATTTGCGCTCATACTTTCCTTGCCGACCGTCGCTAACGCAGGCGAACAATTTAAAATTCCCACACGCGCCAACGTAGAGACCAAAGTTTTCTGGCATGCCACTGAAGGCGCAACCGCCACGCTGCTGATTTTTCCCGGCGGCGGTGGTGGTTACGGCAAAGTCGAAGATGGCTGGCCGACCAGTCAAAATTTTCTTGTTCGATCATCGCAATTATTCGCTAAACAAAGATTTAATCTGGCGATTTTCGGTCGTCCGACCGACTCGGAAGAATTGGGTTACGAAGATCGTATTGCCGAAAAGCACATGCAGGATATTAAAGCGACGCTTGAATGGATCAAGCAAAAAAATAATCTGCCGATCTGGGTCGTCGGCACCAGTCGCGGCACTATCAGCGCGACAGCGGCGATGATCAACATTCCTGATTTGATTGCAGGTGGGGTACTTACTTCCAGCATACTCAATTATAAAAAAGTCGGCGCGGTGCCGTCGCAAGATTTGAGTAAAATCAAAATGCCGGTGCTGGTGTATCACCACAAACAAGACGCCTGCGAACAATGCCGTCCGCATGAGGCAGCAAATATCATCAGCGGCCTGAGGAATGCGCCGATTAAAAAACTAATCATGGTGTCAGGCGGCGCGAATCCCAGCGGCGGCGTGTGCGAAGCTTTGCATTGGCACGGGTTTATCGGCATGGAGCCAGAAGCAGTCGCCGAAATTTCCACTTGGATTAAGAACCCCTACCCGTAGCGTGCGCATTGCGCACGAGCGTGGCCCATATAGCGAGTGAATCGTGCGCGGTGCGCACGTAACGTTTAGCCGACGCGCCTTTTCAAAAACCGCATCAACCCACCGACTAGCGGCAATTTCTCATACAACTCTTCCGCCGCATCCCAATAGTCGCGGTGGTAATTTACTTTGCCTTCGGCGTTGAAACGAATATGGCTGACGCCGCGAATGCGTTGCAGGATTTCCGGTTTGTATTTTTTGATGCGGAAAGTGAAATCCCATACCAGCACTATGCCT
>JBEEJL010000198.1:0-5477 GCA_041169175.1 Pseudomonadota bacterium
TTTCCTGATCAGGTCGTCGCTCTCATGTTAAAAGGCAGCATTGTCGCAATTGTCACCCCCATGCACGCCGACGGCGCGCTGGATTATCCCCGGCTTAAAGGCCTGATAGATTTTCATGTCAAAAACGGCACGGATGGCATCGGCATCGTCGGCACCACGGGTGAATCACCGACCGTTACGCCAGAAGAACACTGCGAATTAATTGCGGCCGCCGTAAAATACACCGACAAACGTATTCCCGTGATTGCCGGCACGGGCGGCAATTCGACGCGCGAAGCGATTGAGCTGGCGAAATTCGCCAAACAAGCCGGCGCGGATTACAGCCTTACCGTCGTGCCGTATTACAACAAGCCAAGTCAAGAAGGTTTGTATCAACACTTCAAAGCCATCGCCGAAGCGGTCGATATGCCGCATATTCTTTACAACGTGCCGGGCCGTACGGTTGCCGATATGCATAACGACACGGTGCTGCGCTTGGCGCAGATTCCCAACATCGTCGGCATCAAAGACGCGACCGGCGACATCGGGCGCGGCGCCGATTTACTTCGCCGCAAGCCGAAACATTTCGCGGTTTACAGCGGCGATGATGCGAGTCAACTGGCATTAATTCTTCTCGGTGCAGCCGGATCGATTTCCGTCACCGCCAATGTCGCGCCGAAAATGATGCACGACATGATAGACGCGGCACTAAAGCAGGATGTTAGTAACTCATTGATTTTAAACAATAAATTACTGCCCTTACATCATAAATTATTTGTTGAAGCCAACCCTGCGCCAGCCAAATGGGCTTTAGAACAAATGGGTTTAATTGAAGCAGGTATTCGTTTGCCGCTAGTAGCGCTTTCTTCCGCGAACCACGCCATTGTGCGCGAGGCCATGCAACATGCGGGCATAGCCTAACTATAATTTTATGAAATTATTTTTGAAAGTTTTCTGATGACCATGAAAAATTCTTTACGCATTCTGTCGATCATTTCGGTCATTAGCTTAAGTGGTTGCGCCGGTTGGTTCGGTGGCGACAAAAGCGAATACGAAACTGCCACAAAACAAAAACCGCTTGAAGTGCCGCCGGGACTATCTTCGCCCTCAAGCGATGATCGTTACGTTGTGCCGGAAGCGAAGGGGACCGTCAGTGCATCGGATGTCAGCAAAACAACAGCCAAACCGCAATTAACTGCATTACCGCCAGGGCAAAGCGGCGTACTACCTGCTATGGGCGGCGATGTGCGCATGGAGCGCGCAGGCACGCAGCGTTGGTTAGTCGTGAAATCCACGCCAGAACAGCTGTGGCCGGTGCTGCAGGATTTTTGGAAAGCAGCAGGCTATGAATTACCAGTGCTGAAAGCGGATGTCGGCGTGATGGAAACCGACTGGAAAGAAAACCGCGCCGCGATTAAACAAGACGCGATTCGTAATTTGCTCGGCAAGTTGCTGGATAACCTGTGGACCTCGCCGGAGCGGGATAAATTCCGCACGCGCCTGGAGCGCAGCGCGGAAGCTGGCGCGACTGAAATTTATATCAGTCACCAAGGTGTGGAAGAAGTTTATACCAGCGATTCGAAAGACCGCACAACCTGGCAGCCGCGCGCGCCTAACCCGGAACGAGAAGCTGAAATGCTCGCGCTGTTGATGACTAAACTCGGCACACCACAAGCCGTGGCGACAACGGCTGTCGCGGGTAAAACCGAAGAACGTGCGACGTTGAAACAAAGCGCGGACGGCATCAGCGTGCTGGCCGTGAATGATAATTTCGATCGCGCATGGCGACGCGTGGGTCTGGCGCTCGATCGCGTCGGCTTTAAAGTCGAAGATCGTGATCGCTCAAAAGGTATCTATTTTGTAAAGTATGCCGATCCTGAAGCCGTGGCAAGCAAAGAAAACAAAGGCCTGCTCGACAGCTTGGCGTTCTGGCGTGCCGATGAAAAAACCAAAGAACAACCGTATCGTATTCGCCTGGCGGGCGAAACTAATGTCACGCAAGTGGTGGTGGAAAACGCTGAAGGCAAGGCGGAAAAATCCGCCACGGCCGAGCGTATTCTCAAACTCCTGCAAGCTGAGCTAAAGTAATCATGCGTTTCGCGTCGCTCGGCAGCGGCTCGGAAGGTAACGCGCTGATCGTCGAGGTCGCCGATTCACGGCTCATGCTGGATTGCGGTTTCAGCATCACTGAAACCGTGTTTCGTCTGCAGCGCTTAGGTCTTGAGCCGGATCAACTCGACGGCATCGTCGTCACGCACGAGCACTCAGACCACATCGGTGGCGTTGCGCGTCTGGCGCGGCGCTATAACATTCCGGTTTACTTCACTCACGGCACCTACAGTATGACCGACTCAACATTATGGTCGGACGAGCGCTTGCATATTATCGATAGCCACACGCCGTTTACTATTGGCGCGATCGAAGTGTTGCCGTACCCGGTTCCGCACGACGCGCGCGAGCCGACGCAATTTGTTTTTTCTGATGGCGCGCGCAAGTTGGGCGTGCTTACCGACACCGGCTGTTCTACGCCGCATATCGAAGCCAGCTTAACCGCGCTCGACGCGCTGGTGCTGGAATGCAATCACGATCTCGATCTATTGATGGGCGGCCCGTACCCGCAGGGATTAAAGCAACGCGTCGCTGGACGTCTCGGGCATCTGGATAACCATAGTGCTGCAGCGATATTGCAAAAAGTCGGGCATAAAAAAATGCAACACGTCATCGCCGCGCATTTAAGCAAAAAAAATAATACGCCGGAGCTGGCCTGCGCGGCCTTATCTACAGCCTTGGGATGTAGCAGTGACTGGATTGGCGTGGCGGGACAGAAGGATGGGTTTGCCTGGCGGCAGCTAAGTTAAATTATTCTGTGCAGGTTTTTCAAAATATAAAAAAGCCGACTCGAGAGTCGGCTTTTTCGTTTTGCTGTGAAGCAAATTACTTCTTCATTGCTGCATCTTTTGCTGCATCAACTGCTTTGCCAGCAGCTTCTTTAGCGGCTTCTTTAGCAGCGTCAACGGCTTTAGCAGCTGCGTCTTTAGCTGCATCTTTAGCAGCATCAGCAGCACCGCCAGCGGCGTTTTTAGCAGCATCAGCCATACCAGCAGCGCCGGTAGCAGCAGATCCAGCGGCGCCAGCAGCAGCACCCGCAGCGTTTTTAGCAGCGTCAACAGCTGAACCGGCAGCATTTTTAGCGGCGTCAGCAGCAGCCGTTGCAGCGTTAGCAGCAGCATCTTTAGCGCCTTCAAGTGCTTTAGGCATTTCTACTTTAGGCATTTCTACTTTAGGGGCTTCAACTTTTTGACCGCAAGCAGAAACAGCAACTGCCAATACGGCTGAGAGCAAGAGTGAGTATTTCATTCGTCTATTCCTTCGAGAGTGGTTAAATAAAATGTTGACCTATCTGCATCCGCAAAAAATTTTGAAGATTGCGACTTGTCTTTAATTATTAAGGTGTTGTGAAACTTTACAAGTATGCTGCATAACAGCACATTTGGCAAGTATTTCAACGCCCTAAAGCTTAAAAGAAGGCCATAAGCGGTGGACAGCTTGATTTCAGTCAGGTTTCACAAAGCGACTGAACAATAAGGGAACTAAAGCCCCAAAGTGGTAGCGCTAATGCCGGGTTCTGAGGCTTCGGTCAGCTCGGCAAAACGTAATAGTAGCCCGCTGGCGCCTTGCGGGTCGTTAATAGCGGCAACTGCGCGTGCGTGGTCGGTGTGCATGCGGTGCCAGTAGCTGTGATCGTCGGCCACGACAAAGGCGTCCATGGCGTGGTGCGCGACATAGGTGGTTTTACGGATTTCAATACAGTGCGAGTAGGTGCGGAGTAAATTACAAAAGCGTGGCGCTTGGCGTTCGAGAAAATCGGTTTTGTGTAAAATAATTTCGATGCGACGGTTGCGACCTTGTTGCAAAAAACGGCTGAGCTGGTCCACTCTCTCAGGTGCATTGAAGCCATATTCTTTTAGAGATGAATCGAAAATACACAGACGCCGGCCGGCTGTGCCGATGATGTCCTCAATCGCAATAAGCGAATCGGCCAGTGAATCAAAGCGGCGATAGCTTGAGGCAACGGTGTTGGTTTGGCTGGCGCTAATCACTATGTCTCGCGCGAATCACAATGTAGGGTTAAGTCGCAAATTGAATATAACCATTATTGTACCAATCACACAGTTGTGCAATCAATTGAACTTTTGTGTCGCGCTCAAGCTTTGCATAACGCTGGTCGGCAAGCTGGGTAAAAAATGTTTGCGCAGATTTTTCCGGGCTGAACGCTTCGCCATTGATAAAAAAACTGCCTTTGACAAACAGCAATTGTGTTTCTGGGGCGAGCCTGACGCCGTGTTGGTTTGCTTTAGCAAAAAATGTTTTTTCGTTAATCGTTTTTTCCGGCGGTTTAAAAAATATGTGCGGTTTCGGTTCGCTTAAATAAGTGCCGAGAAATGATTCTATAAGTGTTTGATTTAATTTAATTTTTGCCAGTATTTTTTTTGTCTGTTGAATCATGTCGGCACTGATTTCTGCTGGATGCTGCTGTAATTTCAGCTTCGGGTCGGCGTACATTCCGTCGAGTGAAATATGGTCTTGTAAATAGATTAAAAATTGTGTCGCGAGCTCTTGATGTGATGGCGCGCGAAAGCCGATCGAATAAGTGGTGCAGGCAGTGACCGCCGTGCCTTTGTGCGCGTATCGCGGTGGCAAGTACAGCATATCGCCGGGGCCGAGCGTCCATTCGGTTTGTGGGGTAAACTTTTTCAGCAATTTTAACGGCGCAGCAGGCACCAGGGTCAAATCTTTCTGGTCGGAAATTTCCCAACGCCGCGTGCCTTCGCCTTGCAATAAAAAAACATCATAAGAATCGACATGCGCGCCGACACCGCCGCCGGGAACGGCGTAGCTGACCATCAAATCATCCAGGCGTGCATGCGGAATAAAGGAGAATTGTTGCAACAAGTCGGTCGCGGCGGGGACGCGATGATTCAGCTCCTGTACCAGCAGCGTCCAGTTTTTTTGCGCTAGTGTTTTGAAACTATTTTTGCCAAACGGGCCGTGTTGTAAATCCCATTTTTCGCCTTGATTTTGCACCAGGCGCGATTGCACATCTTCATCTTGCGTCAGTTGCAATAAATCTTTAATCGGCAACAGCCCAGTGAAGCCAGGCACTGCGTGGCGCACCAGCAGCGGTTTTTTCTGCCAATAATCGCGCAGAAATTGTGCGGCAGTGAGTCCGCCGAGAAGAGGTAATTTTTTTACTCTCATAAGGGAAGGCTTAAACAAAATAGTGGGCATGCTTTTCGCTATTCTATAACTTTTGTGTGACGCAGACTGCTGCGATAAATTTTATCCGGGTTTTTTTCCCGTGTTTGTTGAAATAAGATAAAATATAAGCCTATGCATGAAGGAATGACCCATGTTGGAAATAGGGCATCCCGCGCCGCAGTTTAGTTTGCCCGACGCGGCTATGGAAATGGTCAGTTTGTCCGCGTATAAGGGCAAGC
>JBEEJL010000199.1:0-3449 GCA_041169175.1 Pseudomonadota bacterium
CATCTAATTAGCACTTCAACGCAAAAGTCAGGAATAAACAGTGGGCGCAATGGATATCGAACAGGCACGCTTCAACATGGTGGAGCAACAAATCCGCACTTGGGAAGTGCTGGATCAAAAAGTGTTGGATTTATTATTTGCCGTGCAGCGCGAAAAATTTGTGCCGACGGCGTGGCGCGACATGGCATTTACCGACATGGAAATTCCGCTCGGCCACGGCGAAGCGATGCTGCAACCTAAACTCGAAGCGCGCATCGTGCAAGAACTCAACATCAAAAAAACCGACAAGATTCTCGAAGTCGGCAGCGGCAGCGGTTATATGACCGCCCTGCTCGCGACCTGCGGCGCGTCGGTGCATTCAGTCGAGATTATTCCGGCATTACATGAAATGGCAAAACGCAATCTCAGCGCAAATCATATTAGCAATGTGCAACTCGAAATCGGCGACGCTGCGCGCGGCTGGAAAACGCACGCGCCTTATGACGTGATAGTGCTGACTGGCTCCACGCCGATTCTCGCGGCGGAGTTTTTGCAGCAACTGAGTACGGGCGGCCGCATGTTTGCTGTCGTCGGTGATGCGCCGGTCATGAAAGGCATGCTTTACCGCGCCGCCGCTGGTGCCAATAGCAAAATTGAATTATTTGAGACCAGCATCAAGTCGCTGCTCAATGCGCCGCAGCCAGAACGCTTTACGTTTTAAGATCGCAGCGATGGAACTTTGACAAGCCCTGCGCTGCCAAACCACATTACTGATTTGCCGCCAAAATACGCCTACCAAGAAACGGAAAAACATGCGCCCTTCATTGACTGCCTCCTTATTACTTCTCACTCTTTCAACGCCGTTACAAGCGGCTGATCTGCTCGACTATTATCGCGAAGCGCAAGCGCAAGACGCCGCTTTCGCTTCTGCCAAAGCGGCTTATGAGGCGGCCAAGGAAAAAATTCCGCAGGCGCAGGCTGCCAATAACATTCAAGCGAATTTGAAAGGCAGTGTGGCTCGCACACACCAATACATTAATGACCCGGGCATTAACCCGGTTACCGGTCAGGGTTTACCTAAAAATTATAATTCCAATGCTTATGGCTACACCTTGTCGTTGAGCAAGTCTCTCTACAACACGCAAAACGATATAGGCGTGGAGCAAGCCAAGCTCGGCGTCACGCAGCTTGAAGCGCAATACAAATTAACCGAAATGGATTTGGCACAGCGCGTAGCACAGGCTTATTTTGATGTATTGCTGGCACAAGATAACGTGGCGCTTTCCGGCGCGCAGAAAAAAGCTATCTCGGAACAACTTGCGCAAGCCAAACGTAATTTTGAAGTCGGCACCGCCACTATCGTCGATTCGCAGGACGCGCAAGCGCGCTTTGATTTGGCCAGCGCCAAGGAAATTGCTGACGCCAATGATCTGGAAGTGAAACGCCAAGCGTTCGTGCTGCTCACCGGCAAAGCGCCGCAAGAATTGGCGCTATTAAAAGAAAATATTCAATTGCCTTTGCCGCAACCGAATAATATGGGCGAATGGGTAGATACTGCGGAAAAGCAAAATTTGCAAATCGCTATTCAGCGCACAGCAGTGGAAATTGCGCGTAAACAAATCGATCTCGCCAAAGCTGCCTACGGTCCGGCAGTAGATGCCTTTGGTAGCTATGGCGATAACGGCAGCAGTAACAACCTCATCGACGGGCGCGGCACGCGGGACGCAAGGGTCGGCGTGCAACTTACCGTACCACTTTACACTGGCGGCCTGACCCAATCGCGCGTACGCGAAGCCCGGCTGAACGAAGAAAAATTAAAGTTTGATGTCGAGAACACACGCCGCATTGTCGGCCAGTCCGCACGTCAAGCCTTTCTCGGCGTCACCAGTGGCGTAGCGCAAGTCAAAGCACTGGAGCAATCGCTCTCATCCACCGAGCTGGCGCTGAAATCCACGATGCTCGGGCGCGAAGTCGGTGTACGCACCTCCGTCGATGTCCTCAACGCACAACAACAGGTATTTCAAACGCGGCGCGATTTATTTTCTGCACGCTATAACGTGATACTAAATGAGTTGCGTTTGAAGCAGGCCAGCGGTGTATTGAGCGAGGCGGATCTGGCTGAAGTCAATAAAAATCTTGTTGCAAAATAGTTTAATATAATCAATTAGTTACTTATCTTTTTTTATTGCTGGCGTGCAACTCTTTTTGTACTTTGACGGCCTCCAGTTTGAGGTAATCAAAAAAAGTTTGCGCCAGCACCGATAGTTTTTTTCCCGCCGGATACACCACATACCACGCCGCGTGAATCGGAAAGCCCTGTACATCAAGCACGACTAATTTGTCGCGCATCGGCTCATGCAACAAAGCGTGTTGCGACAACACGGCGACACCCAGCCCTCCCGCCACACTCCATTTAATCGCTTCGTTGTTAGCCAATTCCATTTTAATATTCGGTCGAATATTATTCGCACTAAAAAAATCCTCCACCGTAATCCGTGTGCCTGAGCCCTTCTCTCTTGAGATAAAACGCTCTTGCTCGATTCGGCACAGGGGGATTTTTTTTCGTTTTGCTAGATCGTGATCATGCGGTGCGATTATGAGTAAGGGGTTCTCCAAAAACGGATGCTTCTCGACTGGCACATCCGCAGGCGGTACGCCCATAATATAAAGATCGTCGCGATTATTGTTCAAACGCGCGACGATGTCATCGCGATTCGCAATCTCCAACGCCACATCAATATCCGGATACGTTTTGCAAAATGGCCCCAACATGCGCGGCACAAAATATTTTGCTGTGCTCACGATCGCGATCCGCAATGTGCCCTTTTTTACGCCTTGCAAATCTGCCGCCGCCATTTCAAAACGTGCCCACGTATCAAAAAGCTCCAGGCAAGTTGCATAAAGCGTTTTACCGGCTTCGGTCAGATAAAGTTTTTTGCCGATCTGCTCAAACAATGGCGCGCCGATAATATCAGCCAGCAATTTGACTTGCGCCGAGACAGTTGGCTGAACGACACATAATTCCTCCGCTGCACGGGTGAAGCTATTACAACGTGCTACCGCCTCGAAAATTCTCAGTTGGTTCCATGTGACTCTCATGGTCGCCTCGATTTAATCATAATAAAAACACTATGCTTATTATCAAAAATGGTCATTATTAGTTATAGATAATTTTCTCTAGAATTAGTTCATGTTCCAGGTTGTAGCTACTGCTTGTGGCGGCTGACCGGGAAATGTTGTGCAAGGAGAAGGCGATGAGAAAGCATGCAATATCTTGTGTTATCGGCTTGGCTTTATTAACCACGTTTGCTCTGCCGCAAGCAGCGATGGCGGGGACAGATAAATCGACAGAAAAAAATATGGCCGCAGACGCTGCTGCGTCTAAAAAAACCCAACTGCTGCAACAGCAAGCAGAAAGCAAATCAGGCTTAGCCGGACCGAATGGACTGAAAGGCGAAGCAGGTTTGGCA
>JBEEJL010000200.1:0-4068 GCA_041169175.1 Pseudomonadota bacterium
CCTACGATTAAATCCCCTCCCCTTCAAGGGGAGGGTTAGGGTGGGGATGGGTTAACATAGTAGGAGTTTAAGCCGCCAATTTTACCTTGGCTTCCAAACGTACCCCCGTATTCGTTTGCAAGGCTTTCAGAATCGCGAAAAAATTTTCCGTAGTTGGATTTCCTGACGGCGCCAACATTCTATGCACGCTTTTGCTCGGTTTATTTATTTGCAAAGCAAGCGCCTCGAAACCAATAGTCGCATTGATCAGATCACGCAAAACCGCTTTACCTGTCTCCACATCACCTTGCAAATAAAGATTCAACGCCTCAGTAAATAAGGCTTGGCGAAAACGTTTATCACGTTGCGCGCGAGCATATACCGTCTCTTTGAAATCGCGGGTTAGTGCCATGTCAGATTCCTTTCTTCAGTTGCTTGTAATGCTTCCACAATTGTTTGGCCAGCTTGATATCGCGGTCTTGCCCCGATTTTGTGCCACCGCAAAGTAGTATCACCAAAGTATTACCCTCTTTACCAAAATAGATTCGGTAACCCGGCCCGGAATCAATCCGATATTCCATGACGCCCTCGCCCACACCTTTCACATTGGAAAAGTTACCGAGCTCCAATCGTGTCAACGCAATGGTTACTTTAGTTGCCGCTTGTACGTTCAGGCCATCAAACCATTTTGCAAAGACGGAACGTCCATGCTCATCAATGAATTCACGAACGGAAATAGTTTCGGCCATGTTGCTATAGTAACATATATGTTACCTTATTGCAAAGAAGGGATTTTGTAGGCTGTGCTGATAAGCCCAGAAAATGTGTGATTGGAAAAGCGCTGGACTCCTAAGCTCAGCCTACGGGCCTTCCCGCAGATTTGGGAAAGCGTCCCAAAAAAGTTTCTTATTGTTTGTCGCCTTCATTTTTTCAACAATGTCTGCCGCAAATTGCCCAAGAGATGTCTCCTTAGCCTTTTCTTTATTAATTTCACCAGCCCAAGCTAAGAAGATTTTGTAATTTTTGGGCTTCTGCTCGCCGCTATCTTTGAAATACGCACATGCATCTATTAAGAAGAGCTCTGTTATCTCAGGATTAAAATCTAAAGAGCCATGCGGGTCAGTTTTTGCATGCTTAAAAAACACATGGGCATTATTGATGAATTTTATTATTTCCTTATGCTTCGCATTTGGAAACCTATTTAAATATCCAGATTTAATAAACGGAGGGTTGTCACCTTTCGGTTTAACAATATCAGTTAGGATTTGATGCGCGGCTGCTGCAAGTGTATGAGCCGCAATAAAATTATCTGAAACAAAGTACAGTTCTATCGCAGCATCGAGTTGAGCACACACGGCATCAAACTTTGTAATTCCCAATTTATTCATAGGCAGAGGCCCCAAAAAACTATAGTTCAAACTACTAAACCAAATCCCTCAACCGATAATAAGCCATCGCCATTACCAGCATCGGCGTGCGCAATAATTTTCCGCCGGGGAAGTTGTGGTGGGGGATTTTGCTGAACCAGTCGAAGCGTTCGGCTTGGCCGACGATGGCTTCGGCGGCGAGTTTGCCGGCCATGCCGGTGAGGGCGAGGCCGTGGCCGCTGAAGCCTTGCAGGTAATACATATTGTTGCCGATGCGGCCGAAGTCTGGCGCTCGGTTCATGGTGATATCGACGAAGCCGCCCCAGGCGAATTCGATGTCCGCATCGCTGAGTTGCGGGAACACGGCGAGGATACGTTGCTTCATGCTTTGCGCCATGTTGAGCGGCGTCATGGTGGAATAGCTCACTCTGCCGCCGAATAGCAATCGATGATCGGCGACGACGCGGAAATAATCGAGAATAAAATTAGTATCGCAAACGGCGACGCGATTTTTAATCAAACTATCGGCGCGTTCTTTACCCAGCGATTGCGTGCCAACGATATAAGTACCGACCGGCATAATGCGCGCGGATACTTGCGGCATGGTGTCGGCGAGATAGACGTTACCGGCGAGCACAACAAAATCGCAAGTGACGGCGCCGTTGGCGGTGACGACACGCGGGCGCGCGCCCTGCTCTACGCGCACTGCGTGCGTGTGTTCGTGGATCATCACACCTTTTTCCAGCGCTGCTTTTTCAATGCCGAACAAATATTTACGCGGATGCAAATGACCGGAGTTGGTATCGAGCACGCCGGAATGAAACCGATTGCTGGCGATCCATTGTTCGACGTTTTGTGGGTCTATCCATTGGACATATTTATAGCCGTAGCGCGTTTGGATGTCGTCGTACCATTTTTTGAGCTCATTTGATTTACGTTGATTGACTGCCAGCGACAAATAACCATCGACGTAATCGCAATCGATATTGTATTGCTTGATGCGCGAGCGAACCAGATCGAGCGCCTCGATGGAAATATCCCAGGCGTGCTTTGCCGTCTCGAAACCCGCGACTTTTTCCACTACGCTGTTGTCGCACGCCAAGCCCGCGAGCGACTGTCCGCCGTTACGACCCGATGCGCCCCAGCCGATTTGTTCGCCTTCGAGCACGATCACTTTGTAACCGCGATCAGCCAAATCCATCGCCGCTGATAATCCCGCGAAGCCACCGCCGACTACACACACGTCCGCAGTTTGTTCGCCTGCAAGTTGCGCGTGTTCGCGCTCGCGCGGCACACCGAGGTGATAATAATTTTTGCGCGTGAGTTCGAGTTCGGATGCGATCATATTTTTACCTCATCGTAAATATTTGATTTAATTGAATAATTTATCACCCTCCGTTCGCCATGAGCTTGTCGAAGGGAAGTGTGGTTCGACAAGCTCATCACGAACGGTTCATAAACTCCGTGCGATTTGTCCGCACAAATAAGTCCACACAATCACACTCGCCGCATTACTCGTCAGCTCTGCGTGATCATATTGCGGCGACACTTCACAGCAATCCATGCCTACAAATGGAATCGTATTCAGTCCTTCGACCAAAGTTAATGCTTGAGCAGTCGTGAGCCCGCCCGGTTCCGGCGTGCCGGTGCCCGGCGCGAACGCGGGGTCGAGGCAATCAATATCAAAGGTTAAATACGCCGGGGGATTACCGGCTGCGGCGAAGCGTTGTTTGATGTCCGCAATCACGCCCGCGAGTTGTATCGGACTTTCGAGGCCGCGCAAATCGCGCGCGGTATAAATTTTCCCGCCTGCCGTGTTCACATATTCACGCGCTTCTTTTTTCCCGGACGAACGAATGCCGATTTGAATAGTAGCTTTGGGGTCGATGAGTTTTTCTTGAATCGCTTCGTACACCCAAGTGCCGTGGCCCGATGGTTCGCCGAAATGATCTTTCCACGTATCGCAATGCGCGTCAAAATGCACGATCGCCAGCGGCTTGCCGTAGTGTTTGCGATACGCGCGCAGCAACGGCAAGGTAATCGAATGATCGCCACCAAGCCAGCACATATGCTGTTTGGCAATCAACGCGGGCACGAGTTTTTCTAATTCTTTACGCATCGCGCCAATGCTGGTATTGGGCAAACGCAAATCCCCCGCATCGCTCAACACATCAAGCGGCGACGTATCGAAATGCGGATGAATGGCGTCGCACAACATTTTGCTTGCCTGGCGAATCGCATCAGGACCAAAGCGCGCGCCGGGGCGATTAGTCACTGCGCCATCGTAGGCGACGCCTGCGATGCCGTATTTTTTGTCTATGACAGAAGCGCCGCGCGGCACATTGAGAAACGTTCCGGCGCTTAAAAATGCAAATTCGTGATTACTCATATATAGTTACTTTACTATGTTGCGATTAATAGAAAAAAGTCTAGCATAGCGGGAAGTGGTAAACCTATTTTTTGTACGGCACTTGAGCGGAAAAACGCAATGGCTCCATCGACAAGACAAACCATTACCGGTGGCTGCGCCTGCGGCAAGTTGCGCTTTGAAGTCAGCGCGCCGCCGATTGACGTTGCCTATTGCCACTGCCGTATTTGCCAGCGCACGACTGGCGCGCCGGTATTGGCGTTTGCTAGTTTTCACCTAGCGGATTTTCGCTACACTGCGGGTACGCCAGCGATTTATTACTCGAGTGAAAAAGGTCAGCGGAATTTTTGCGCA
>JBEEJL010000201.1:0-19836 GCA_041169175.1 Pseudomonadota bacterium
GTCGGCAATGGCGTACCCGACGTGCTGGATAACGGCCTCATTCTGGATAACACCTGCGTCGATTTTAAAGTTTTTGCCAATAAATTTACCCGCTTTAGCGCAGCAGCTATCAGCATAGAAAGTTCGGGGCGCGATGGCATACAAAGAGGCGTCATTTATCAAAATGATTTTATCGATAACTATGTGCCCGGCTCTTCCGGAGGACAGACTTTCGGCCGCGGCTACGGCGTCGTGGTGTATGGCAATGGCATTTGGTCGTCGCTCGAACTAGGCACGCAGAACGCCGTGTTCATAGAAGATAACTACATGACGGGTAATCGTCACCATGTTGCTTCCAACAATGCATCGCGTTACGTGTTTCGCAACAACACGGTTATCGCTAATCAAACCAGCATGAATTTCGCTATGGTAGATGCACACGGTTTGTCGTCATCACCGGCCGGCTCGCGTAGCTGGGAAATTTACCAGAATAAATTTTCCGCCGATTTGCCCGGTGGCAACTCAGCTCAAGCAGCGATAGGCATACGTGGTGGCGATGGGGTGGTTTTTAATAATACGGTTGCGCCGAATATTTCCTGGGCCATTTACTTGGAAGCAGAGGGCGCGCCTTATTGTGGCGCGCAAAATTTCTCCGGGCAAACTACCGACGCTTGGTTTTGGAATAATGCGTCATCTGCCATTGATAACAGCTGCCCCGCCTCCATCAAATACGCAAGCTCCGCCAAGCCGGGTTATACACCTTATGCCTATCCTCACCCACTGCGCTAATATTTAATAATTCACTACCGGCGCTAACCAACGCTCTATCGTTTTCATATCCATGCCTTTACGTTTGGCACAATCTTCTACCTGATCTTTATCGATCTTTCCGGTGGCGAAATAATGCGCTTCGGGATGGGAGAAATAAAATCCGCTCACGCTCGCCGTCGGCAGCATGGCAAAACTTTCCGTCAGGATCATGCCGGCGTTCTGCGGCGCGTTGAGCAACTCAAACAGCGCGGCTTTCTCCGTGTGATCCGGGCAAGCGGGATAACCGGGAGCAGGGCGAATGCCGCGATATTTTTCGTTAATCAATTCGTCGTTGCTTAATTTTTCATCAGCGGCGTAGCCCCAGAATTCGCGTCGCACGCGTTTGTGCATGAGTTCGGCAAATGCTTCGGCTAAACGATCCGCGAGCGCTTTCAACATAATCGAGTTGTAATCATCATGCGCATCTTCAAATGCTTTCACCCGCGCGTCGATGCCGGTGCCAGTCGTCACCGCGAAGGCGCCGAGGTAATCTTTCACATCGCTATCTTTGGGCGCAATGTAATCGCCCAAACACATATTCGGTTTGTCCAAAGGTTTGACCATTTGCTGGCGCAAGTTGTGCCACGTCATGAGTTTTTTACTGCGTGTTTCGTCAGCATAAATTTCTATGTCGTCGCTATTAACGGAATTGGCGGGGAAAATACCAATTACTGCGCTTGCTGTAAGCCATTGATTTTTGATAATATTATGTAACATGGCTTGCGCATCTTTGAATACATTAGTCGCCGCTTCACCGACCACTTCGTCTTTCAAAATCGCCGGGTAACGGCCGGCCAATTCCCAAGTCTGAAAGAACGGCGTCCAGTCAATATGCTCGGCGATTTCTGCCAACGAATAATTGTTGAAGCTTTTCACGCCGATAAAATTCGGTTTCGGCGGCGCATAGTTTTTCCAATCGGTTTTCAAACCGTGCGCGCGCGCATCTGCCAAAGAGTAGCGCGGGCCCTGGCCTTTTTTGTTGGCGTGCAAGTCGCGCGTCTTGATGTAATCGGCTTTAATGCCCGCGACATAATCATTGCGCAAACTATCGGACAATAAATTGCTACACACGCCGACCGCGCGAGAAGCGTCGGTGACCCAGATAGTCGGTCCGCTGTAATGCGGTTCGATTTTCACTGCCGTGTGCGTGCGCGAAGTCGTTGCGCCGCCAATGAGTAGCGGAATAGTGAAGCCTTCGCGTTCCATTTCCTGCGCGACAAACGCCATTTCTTCCAGCGAAGGTGTAATCAAACCGGACAAGCCGATGATGTCGGCTTTTTCTCGCTTAGCCACTTCAAGTATCTTCGCGCACGGCGTCATCACGCCGAGATCAATCACTTCGTAGTTATTACATTGCAATACCACGCCGACAATATTTTTGCCGATGTCGTGCACGTCGCCCTTCACCGTCGCCATGACGATTTTACCCTTGGCTTTGTTGTCGCCAGAGCGGGCTTTTTCTTTTTCGATATAAGGAATCAAATGCGCGACCGCTTGTTTCATTACGCGTGCGCTTTTCACTACTTGCGGCAAAAACATTTTGCCCGCACCGAATAAATCGCCGACCACATTCATGCCCGCCATCAACGGGCCTTCGATCACTTCAATCGGGCGCGGAAATTTTTGTCGCGCTTCTTCCGTGTCTTCAATAATATAAGTCGTGTTACCGCGTACCAGCGCGTGGGTGATGCGCGCTTCGACAGGCTCTGCACGCCAAGCTAAATCTTCCACTTGTACTTTGCCGCCGCTCTTGATGTTCTCGGCAAACGACACTAATCGTTCGCCCGAATCAGGGCGACGATTCAGCACCACGTCTTCCACGCGCTCGCGCAACTCAGGCGTGATTTCGTCATACACGCCGAGTTGCCCGGCGTTGACGATGCCCATGGTCATGCCGGCTTTGACGGCGTGATATAAAAATACCGTGTGAATGGCTTCGCGCACCGCGTCGTTGCCACGGAAAGAAAAGCTCACGTTGGACACGCCGCCGGAAATTTTCGCGTGCGGAAGATGATCTTTAATCCAGCGCGTCGCGTTAATAAAATCGACGGCGTAGTTGTTATGTTCTTCAATACCGGTCGCGATGGCAAAAATATTCGGGTCGAAAATAATGTCTTCCGGCGGAAACCCGACTTCATTAACCAGGATGTCGTAGCTACGCTTGCAGATTTCGGTTTTGCGCGCGAAGGTATCGGCCTGGCCTTTTTCGTCGAACGCCATCACGATTACCGCGGCGCCATAACGTCGAACTAATTTCGCTTGACGCTTGAATTCGGGCACGCCTTCTTTCATCGAAATCGAATTCACCACGCACTTGCCCTGCACACATTTCAAACCTGCTTCGATCACATCCCATTTGGATGAATCGATCATCACCGGTACGCGCGAAATGTCCGGCTCGGAGGCGATGAGATTCAAAAACTTCACCATCGCCGCCTTGGAGTCGAGCATCGCCTCGTCCATATTCACGTCGATAATCTGCGCGCCGTTTTCCACTTGCTGCCGCGCAACAGCGAGGGCTTCAGTGTAATTTTCGCTCAGGATTAAACGCGCAAAGGCTTTCGAGCCGGTGACGTTAGTGCGTTCGCCGACGTTGACGAATAAGGAGTTGTCGTCGATAACAAGAGGTTCAAGGCCGGAGAGTTTTAAAGTTTGTAACATATAATTTATTTTATTCAGAGAAAGAAATCCCCTCCCCTTCAAGGGGAGGGCTAGGGTGGGGATGGGTCTAGCGAAACTTAAGCCGCAGCTTTTTCGTCTTTAAGCGGCAACTTCCTCGGCGGCATTTTTTTCACCGCGTCGGCTATGGCTTTAATATGCGCAGGCGTCGTACCGCAGCAACCGCCGACGATATTCACATAACCTGCATCGGCAAAACCTTTGACCACATTCGCGGTGTAATCCGGCGTTTCGTCGTAGCCGGTGTCGCTCAGCGGATTCGGCAACCCCGCGTTTGGGTGTGCGCTCACATACACGTCGGAAACTTTCGCCATCTCGGCAATATAAGGCCGCATCAAATCGCCGCCGAGCGCGCAATTCAAGCCAATCGAAATCGGATTGGCATGGCGCAGCGAGCTGTAAAACGCGGCGGTGGTTTGTCCCGTTAGCGTTCGACCACTGGCGTCGGTAATCGTGCCAGAAATCATCACCGGCAATTTCATTTTGTGGTCGTCGAAATATTGGTCGATGGCGAATAGCGCGGCTTTGGCGTTGAGCGTGTCGAAAATCGTTTCGACCAATAAAATATCCGCACCGCCCTCGACTAAACCTTTAATCGCTTCGGTGTACGACACCACCAGCGTATCGAAACTGACATTGCGAAAACCGGGATCGTTTACGTCGGGCGAGATCGACGCAGTTTTACTGGTAGGGCCGAGCACGCCAGCGACGAAGCGCGGCTTGTCCGGTGTTTTCTTGGTGAACTCATCGCACAAGGTGCGCGCCAGTTTCGCCGCTTCAAAGTTCAACTCGTACACAATATCTTCCATGTGGTAATCGGCCATGGCAACAGAGGTGGAGTTGAAGGTATTAGTTTCTAAAATATCCGCACCCGCTTCGAGATACTGCGAATGAATTTCACGAATAACTTGCGGCCGCGACAGCGTGAGCAAATCGTTATTGCCTTTCACGTCATGGGCAAAATTTTTGAAACGCTCACCGCGATACGCGGCCTCGTCGAGTTTGTAACGCTGGATCATGGTACCCATCGCACCATCCAAAATCAGTATGCGTTGTTTGAGCAGCGAGTCGAGCAGTAAAGTGCGGTCGGATTGCATGGTAAATTTCTCAATATAATCAAATAGTTACTTTATGGCGCTAAAAAAGAACCTTGCGCTACATATAAGGCGTAATTTTAACACGAGCACCTATCATTTTCGCCGATGAGCTAGTAATCCATCCAGCGCGAAAATAAACAGCGCCGTCCACACCAAACTAAAACCGATGTATTGATGCCGCGTCACCGTCTCGTGATACATGAACACGCCGACCAGAAAGCCTATCGTTGGCGCGATGTATTGCAGTATGCCGATGTGGGTGAGCGAAATGCGCCGAGCAGCGGTGGAGAACATCAGTAGCGGCACGACAGTGATTATGCCGGTGGCGATGAGCATGAGATTGGTATTCAGATCAGTGTGCAGCAACGCGCCGGTGTGTTGCGTCTCGGCGTAAAGTAAATAGCCGAGCGCAGGCAGAAAAGTAATCATGGTCTCTAGCGTCAATCCCTGTATCGACGTCAGGCTGGCGTGTTTTTTTATGACGCCGTAGAAGGCGAAGGAGAAGGCCAAGGTCAACGCGATCCACGGCACTGCGCCATAGGCGAAACCCAACACCAGCACACCTGCACTGGCGAGCGCGACGGCGATCCATTGTCCGCGGCGCAGACGCTCATGTAAAAACAGTACGCCGATTAACACGCTGACCAGCGGGTTAATGAAATAACCGAGGCTGGTTTCGACTATATAGCCCGCGTTGACGCCCCACACGAATACCAACCAGTTGGTGGTGACGAGCAAAGCAGCAGCGGCATAAATGCGCAACACGGCAAAAGTTTTCGCGCTGTCGAACAATTTTTTTGCCTGGCCGCTGATCACCACATAGGCCGTGAGCATCACGCATGACCACACGATGCGATGACAAATTAATTGCAAGGCGGGAACATGCGCAAGTTGTTTCCAGAAAATCGTGAGCAAACCCCAGATGACATAAGCGCCGAACGCGTACCATAAAACTGGGTTCATACAGCCATCAACATAAAACAACGATATAACATAAGCATTTGATTTAATTAAATAATTAAGAGAGGCTGACGCCGAGCAATTTGCCTACAAAGAAGGCAATCAATCCCGCGCCGCCGCCGATAAGCAACATGCGCGAGCCGCCGTGAAAGGAATTTTTTCCGGTGAACAAACTCAGCGTCGCGCCCAAGGCAAATAAAGACAGCGCGGTGAGTATGATAGCGACAATCAGACTGGTGCGATTACTCAAAGTAAAATAAGCCGCGAACAAAAACGGCAACAAAGGAATCAGCGCACCGACAATAAAAGAAAAAAACGACGTCACTGCCGCGCCCATCGGTGAGCCGAGCTCATCGGGATTCAGCCCCAACTCTTCCCGCGTGAGTGTATCGAGCGCTTTTTTCGGATCGGCAATCAAACTGTCGGCGAGTTTTTTTGCTTCGTTCGCGGGCATGCCGCGCGCGGTATAAATCAGCGCCAACTCGGCCGCTTCTTCTTGCGGATATTCATCCAGCTCGTCGGCTTCGAGTCCGATTTGGTATTCATACATTTCACGCTGCGAGCGCACCGACACATATTCGCCCGACGCCATCGACAATGCGCCCGCGATCAAACCCGCGACACCGGTGAGCACGATGACCTTCGCATCCGCCGCCGCACCGGCGACGCCCATGATCAAACTCGCATTCGACACCAAGCCGTCGTTCACGCCGAATACCGCTGCGCGTAAATTACCGTTGCCACCGGTGTTATGTCGCTTGCCGATTTGCGCCACGTGTGTCGGCATGTCGTGGCCTTGCGGTGCTTTGACATAAAGCGACATGCCGCGAATTTTCATCGCGGTGAGGATAGGCTTCATGCGCTTCACGCCGAACCTTTTTACCAGCGCGGAGACTAGCAGCGTGCGTGGCCCGGGGGAAAACTTTTCCGGCAGCGAAATATTATTGGTGCGCGCTTTGCGTTCCCATAGCGCGGCCTGTTGTTCAGCGCGCTCAGCCAGTTCGTTAAACAAGGCTTCGCGCGTCGTGCCCGTTTCACATTGCGCGACGATTCTATATAAATAGGACGACGATTTTTCTTCGCGCCAACTATGAATCTCATTCATGATTCTTCGCTACCCAAGACTAATAAGTTAGAATATAGCTGATATTTGCTTAGCCCACTCATGACTTCTTCTGTAACAAACAAAAATTACCCGCCGCTATCGCTCGCCTGGACCGTCTGGGGCTTGGGTGCCATGCTGTATGTCATCGCGTTTTACCAGCGCGTCGCGCCCGCCGTGCTCACGCACGAGCTGATGGCAGAATTTTCGCTTGGCGCAGCGGCACTGGGCAATCTCTCGGCATTTTATTTTTACAGCTACGTCGCCGTACAAATCCCGACCGGCATCATGGCGGATAAGTTCGGCCCGCGTCGTTTGTTGACTGTCGGCGCGGCGGTTACTGCCGTCGGCACTTTAGTTTTTGCGCTCGCGCCAAATGTCGCCGTAGCGAATTTTGGCCGTTTGCTCATCGGTGGGTTCTGCGGCGTCGCCTTTGTCGGCATGATGAAACTCGCTACGCATTGGCTGCCGTCAAAATTATTCGCCTTGTCGAGCGGCATGGCCTTGGCGATGGGCATTGTCGGCGCAGTATTCGCTGGCGTGCCGTTACGTGAAATGGCGACCGCGTTCGGCTGGCGCAATGTGATGATGTTCAGCGCCGGTTTTACCGCGCTACTCGCCATTGCGACGTGGTGGATCGTGCGCGACGACCCGGCAGAAAAAAATTACACCAGTTATTTTGATCACGGCCATGACGATAGCAAACCAAAAATTTCCGTCATCGACGGCCTCAAAAAAGTATTGAGTTATCGCAATACGTGGTTTTTATCCTTGATCCCGGGCGGCGCAGCGGGGCCGATTATTACTTTTGCGGGATTATGGGGCGTGCCGTTTTTAGTCACGCATCGCGGGCTGACGACGAAAGAAGCGGCGATGATCGCCTCAGCGATGATGATCGCCTGGGCCTTCGGCGGCCCGGTGCTCGGCATGTTGTCGCAAAAACTTGGGCGGCGTAAACCATTTTATATTTTGAGTTGTGTGATGCTGGTAGCCGGTTGGTCGTCGGTGATTTTCCTTCCGCTGATGCCGTTTATGCTTTTAATTCCGATTTTGTTGGTCACGGGATTTTTCAGCGGCATGATGATTATCGGTTTCGCGTTTGCCAAAGAGTCCGTGCCCGCACAACTCGGCGGCACGGTGTCTGGCGTGACCAATATGGGCGTGATGTTAGGGCCGATGTTTTTACAACCGCTGGTCGGTTGGATGCTGGATAAAAATTGGCATGGCGCGATGAAAGACGGCGCGCGCATTTACGATTTAGCTGCGTATCAAAGCGGATTCATTTTGATGCTGTGCTGGACGATTCTGTCTATGTTATTGATTTTATTAACAAAAGAGACGTATTGCAAACAAGCGGTTTAAGTCGTCGAAGTGCTCACGAGTTGCGTATAAATCCACCAACAAATAAATCCGCACGTCATCAACGCCGCCGCACTCAACGCCATCAGCAAACCCGAATGCGACACCAGTGCCGATAAAGTGCCGGCTACTACGCCCATCATCAATACCGAAATCGACGCTTGCAATGATGATGCGAGGCCGCGATTGGCCGGAAAAATATCCATAATCAAAATCGACACCACCGGCAAAGTTAATTGCAGGCCGATGTTAAATAAAGTCAACGGCAACACCGCCCACGGCACGGTCATCGTCGGTGCGAAATAGTTGTAGCTCACGTTGATCAACACGGCGACCATCATTACCAGAAATCCCATGCTGACAACTTTGGGGAATGAATATTTGCCCGCAATGCGGCCAGAAATAAACGCGCCGATAATCATGCCGCTAATGGTCGGAATAAACAGCCAGCCGAATTGTGTTTCGCTTAGTTTCAATAGCTTCAGCACAAACGCTGGCGCAGAGACAATGTATAAAAAGAACGCCGAAAAATTAAACGCTGAGGCAAAAGACAGCAACAGAAATTTTCGATTCTTCATCACCTTGTAATAATTGCGCAGCAAGGGCGTGGGGTGAAACGACTGGCGTTTATACAGCGGCAAAGTCTCGGGCAAATAAAGCAAACTCAACAACCACACGAACACACTAAAGCCGGTAATAAACCAGAACACCGAATGCCAGCCGAATGCGGTGTGCAAATAACCGCCGATAATCGGCGCGACTGCCGGGGCGAAACCGAAAATCATGGTCACCATCGACATCATGCGCTGCGCCTCCGGCCCGCTTTGCGTGTCGCGGATAATCGCGCGCCCGACGATCATGCCGACACCGGAAGACAAACCCTGCAAAACGCGGAACAATAGCAACATGCCGATGCTAGTAGAAAACGCGCAGCCAACAGAAGCAATCGCAAACACAACCAAACCCGTCAGCACCACTTTGCGCCGACCAAACGAATCCGACAGCGCCCCATGAAACAAACCCATAAAGCCCGATGCGCCGAGGAAAAAACTCAAGGTCTGTTGCAACTGAAACGACGAGGCATTCAAGTCGGTTTCGATGGCGTGAAACGACGGCAGATAAGTGTCGATGGCGAACGGCCCGAGCGTGGACATCAGCGCGAGCAACAGTGTGAGCAATAATGTGGCAGGTTTGTTAGCGGGAATGGCGACGCTCATGACGGATTTGGTGAATAGCAAAACAACATCATAACGGTTATCGCCATCTCTCGCCTTGTGCCTGCGGAAAGACATGCCGAAAAATAAAAAACCCGCAGAGCGGGTTTTTTATCAGGCGTTGCTTTCAATCAATCACCGGCCATATTTTCCCGTCAATTTTGCTTGGCCGACGGCGTGGCCGTTGATCATAAATCCAGCCAAAGCCGCGGTCGCATTGGGTGGCAATTCCAGCTTGTCCACTTTCAACGCATAAAGCGTGAAGTTATATCGATGCACTTTACCTGGAGCCCGAAGTCCGCATTGATTGGCAGGGTGCCCGATTTATCCTAGGCAAATTAAAAAAATGAACTCAAGCTAGTTGGAAAAAGCTTTCGCGAGTGGCGGTTGCGCAAGCTTTTCTGCCATCAAAGCAGCGACCTGGTCTGGCTCGTCGAGCTGCACATAGTGGCCCGCCTTTTGTATCAGGTTCAAACTGCTATTTGTGAACAAGCCAGCGAAACTTTCCGCCACCCCCTTGTTGAGAAAGGGATCGTCGATGCCGAAAATAATATGTACGGGTTTGTTGAACTGCCGGATGCGGGCCAAGTTCTGTCCGCGCGCTTTAATCTCGCCCCATAGCACATTGGTGGAACTAAAGAAGGCCGGCCGAATGTCAGCCGCGTTGTGGGCAATGATGGGTACGAATTTATCGCGTGTAATTTCGTTGGAAAAGAATTTGCCGATTTGGCTCGACAGCCCGCTTACGAAGCGCGAGCCGACTTTGTTGGCGCCCCAGGTAGCGATATCGCGGAATAAGCCCGGGGTGGAGTAAAACTCAATCGCATCCGGCGCTTTTAATGTCGGCATGGATGTGTAGTAGGTGTTGAGCAACACCAACGCGGAAGTGCGGGCTTGGTTATCCAGCGCCCAATCAATCCCTGCATGGCCTGACAGATCATGCACCACGATGACTACGCCATCCAGTTTTAGCGTAGCGATCACAGCGTCGAGATCGGCTCGCTGACTTGCCACATCGTAGAGATGCTTGAGCGGTTTTTCAGAACTCCCCCAGCCGAGAAAATCGAAGCTGACCACATGCCGGTCTTTGCTTAGGGCAGGAATCAGCAAATCGTAGAGATGCTGATTATCAGGAAACCCGTGCATCAAAATCACTGTGGGCAGCTTGCCTTTGTGGGCGGGGCCGAATTCCCGCGCGTTAATTTTGTAACCGTCGCTGCGGCTGATGGTTAATGCTTGATGGGGTTGCGCCGCGTTGAATTGCGCGACATAGCCGTCGAAATCAAACTTGTTAGCGGAGGGGCTTGCACAGGCGGAAAGCGATATGAAAAAGGCCAAACACAAAAACATTTTAAGCATGGCAGGCTTTCGGTGAAACAACATTGAGGGTAATAATGTTTCGTAGACAGAATGCCCTCACAATAGGTTCATTGCCTTCACTAATTTAGTTTGCTGGCTCAACTGATAACACCGCGTTTGGACCAGCTAATCAGAATTTTTCCAATTACTATTGGCGCAGCGGGTGCGGATAAGTAAAAGGTGTGTAGGCTTTTTTGGCTTGCAGAAAATAGTCTCGCTCCAGTTTTACTGCGTCAGGACAAACTGATGTCACGCCATTTTTATCCGCATTAGGCATCAAAAATTTGTTTTCCCATATCGATAAATCTGCGATGCCGTCCGGCGCTGGTTTGCAATCCAGTTTGGATGCCCCTTCGACCATCAGCTCAACACCATAACGAAATTGCGAGCCAACCGTATTGTTGAATACCACGCCATCGCCACCACGCAGGCCAATAGCAGTACGCGCTGCATCCCCTTTGGCTAAATCGGTGTCGATGACATTGCCATATATTTCATATTGGCGCGAACCGGTTTTGGAGCCGTTGTTGATGCCACGTCCGTGTGCATCGATAGAAAAATCATTTTTGGTACTGGCAGTCGCGATTGCCGTGTTGTAACGAAACACATAACGCGAGGAGTTGTTGGACGCGACATGATGGCGATTGCCGAGCATATAATTATTTTCAATAAAAACATTCTCTACCGTGCCCAGCGCCAAGTCGGGCCAACTACCATCGCCGAATACGCCGACGCCGTAGCCGAGGACGACGGCTTTGCTGCGCGGGTCAAAAGTATAATTATGGATAAAATCATTATTAAAAATCACGCCGCGCGTGGTGGCAGGATTACCATTGATCGTGATGGCGGAAAAACCGAAACCGGAAAATTTCGCATTGAATACGCGAAAATCTTCGCACGAGCTAGGGACCCGAGCGCCGTTGACGTATTTCCAGCCATATAAATGCAGTCCATTATCTTTTTCATCGCTGCCGTTTTGTTTTTCGCCGTCTTTGCCGCTGCCGAGCAAGGCAAGATTAGAAAGTGTGTTGGGTTTGCCGGATGCGCAGTTAAACGTAATCAAAAAATTGCCCGGCCCGCGCTTCGCCGCTTTGTCAGTATCAGCCGATGGATTACGCAAAATCGTCGTGAGGTTTTTACCCGCACCTCTTATATAAACCCCTGCGCCAACCGTCAGCGAATGTAATCCCCAGTCGCAGGTGCCTGCAGGAATATTGATTTGTGTGCCGGGCTCAGCTTTACTTGCCACGGCGGAGACATCGTCGAAATTACATGACTTGGCGTCAACTTTTGCCGTGACTTTGATACCCGCTGGCTCTGGCGCGGTGGGCGCAGTGCCGACATAAGGCAAGTCAGCCAGTTTATTTTCCGCCTGCGCGACGACGCTAAAAGCTGCTGCCAAGATGCATAAATAGTTCAATTTAATCATACGCTTACTAACCTTTGTCAAAACGCCGATATTGAATCGCTTCGGCGATATGTTTGCCCTGAATTTTATCTTCGTGTTCCAAATCAGCAATGGTGCGCGCGAGTTTCAATACGCGGTGGTAAGCACGCGCGGATAAATTCAAGCGACTGATCGCTTGCTTTAATAAATCTTCGCCGCTCTTATCCGGCGCGCACAGTTTGTCGATTTCTTTGGTCGTCAGCGCCGAGTTGGGTTTGCCTTGGCGCGCGAATTGCTGTTGATAAGCGCTTTCCACCCGTGCGCGGATGACATCAGAGGATTCGCCAGTCGCTGCGCCCGTCAATTCGTTTTCCGGCAACGCAGGCACTTCGATCTGGATGTCGATGCGGTCCAACAGCGGCCCGGAAATTTTATTGCGATAGCGCGCGACGGCGTCTGGCGTGCAGCGGCATTTGCCATTCGTGTGGCCGAGGTAGCCGCACGGACAAGGATTCATCGCCGCGACCAGTTGAAATTGCGCCGGGAAATCGGCTTGGCGCGCCGCGCGTGAAATGGTGATGCGACCTGATTCGAGCGGCTCGCGTAATACTTCGAGCACGCCGCGATCAAATTCCGGCAGCTCATCTAAAAATAAAACTCCGTGATGTGATAAAGAAATTTCACCGGGTCTTGGGTGAGATCCTCCTCCTACGAGAGCCGCGCTCGATGCCGTATGATGCGGCGAACGGTATGGCCTGCGCTTCCAATTTTCCACCTTGAAGCCGCCGCTGCCGAGCGATTGAAGGGCAGCAGATTCCAATGCCTGTTCTTCCGTCATCGCAGGCAATACGCCGGCGAAGCGCGACGCGAGCATGGATTTACCCGTTCCCGGTGGCCCCACCATTAATAGAGAATGTCCACCGCTGGCCGCGACTTCCAGCGCGCGTTTGGCGTGGGTCTGGCCTTTTACTTCGCTGAAGTCGGCGTAATGCACAGCGGAGATAACCGGTTTAGTGACATAGCGCCCCATCGGCTCCTGCCGCGTGAGATGCGCGCAAACTTCGAGCAAGCTTTTGGCCGAATAAATCATCGCGTCTTTTACCAACGCCGCTTCCGCCGCGCTGTCAGCGGGTAATACAAACGCGCGGCCGTCTTTATGCGCTTTATACGTCATCGCCAACGCACCGCGAATTGCGCGCAGCTCGCCCGTCAACGCGAGTTCGCCGGCGAATTCGTATTGTTCCAAATCGTCTTTGGGAATTTGTCCGCTGGCAGCGAGAATGCCGATGGCGATGGGCAAGTCGAAGCGTCCAGACTCCTTGGGCAAATCGGCGGGCGCCAAATTCACCGTGATACGTCGCATAGGAAATTCAAAGCGCGCATTCTGTAACGCCGCGCGCACGCGATCTTTGCTTTCTTTTACTTCCGCTTCGGGCAGACCGACGATGGTGAAGGCGGGCAAGCCGCCAGCCAGATGCGTTTCCACATGGACCAGCGGCGCGTCCATGCCGGAAAGCGCCCGGCTATACAGAACGGCAATCGACATAGATTATTTTTTTTCCAGCGCGGAAATTTTTGCTTCCAATTCCGTCAGCTTTTCGCGCGTGCGCTTCAGCACTTCAGTTTGCACATCGAATTCTTCGCGCGTGACTAAATCCATTTTGGCGAATGCGCTGCCCATCATGGCACGCATATTTTTTTCAATATCCTTCGCCGGGCTGGTGGCGAAGAGTTCGCCGATTTTCTGATTGATGTCGTCGAGAATTTTTTTGCTGTCCATGTATAGCCTCCGTGTAGTAGTCAGTGTATCAAATTCCCCGTCGCACTTTTTGTTTGCACGTTTGTTGTGCGCGAAGTTTTTTTGTCGCCTTGCAATGGTGCGCGCACTGCGCCGTATGGGCCCAATATTTCAGCAACTAATTGATTTAATTATACTTATTTTGTGGCACGGCTGCTGCTATTGAGAGAGGGAGGATTATTTTTATTATTCAACACTAAGGACAATGCAATGAAAAAAATTACGTTAGCTTTATGCATGGCGGGCTTGTTAAGCGCTAACCAATTTGCCTTCGCCGAGGATGCCAAGCCAGCCGATGCAGCGCCCGCTGCGGACCCTGCGATTTATTCGATAGGCGGTTTTGATTTAACCGGCCATGTGGATGTCGGTTACACCAAACTTTCCGGCAGCGGCAAATTTGATGGCGGCATCACTAATGACCGCGTATTCGATTTCGAGCGCAACAAATTGAAATTGCATGCCATCGATTTGCAATTCACCAAGACACCCGATGCCG
This sequence comes from Pseudomonadota bacterium, assembly GCA_041169175.1. Lineage (GTDB taxonomy): Bacteria > Pseudomonadota > Gammaproteobacteria > Burkholderiales > JBEEJL01 > JBEEJL01. The sequence goes on from JBEEJL010000201.1 coordinate 14,241, forward strand.
GTTTCGGTGGCGTGATTGATGCAACCCTAGGTAAGGATGCTGACATCATCGGCGCCTACGGTTTGATAGTGGATGACAAAGTCGGTACCGCTCAAGGTAAACGTAATGCCGATTTGACCCAAGCGTATCTACATTATGGCGCTGCGCCGCTGACGATCATTGCGGGTAAATTTGTGACCTTGGCCGGCGCGGAATATATTAAAAGCCCGCTCAACACCAACTACTCGCGTTCTATTTTATTCGGTTACGCGATTCCGTTTACTCACACCGGCCTACGCGCGACTTACAAAGTCAGCGATGAATTCTCTGTTGTCGGCGGCATCAACCAAGGCTGGGATCAATTCAAAGACTCGAACAGCGACAAGACGATAGAGTTGCAAGCGGCCTATGCGCCGTCGAAAACCGTAGCACTGGCGGCGACAGTTTACGCCGGCAAGGAAAACTTGGGAATTTATGGTGGTGTGACACCTGAAAAAGGTACGCGAAATTTGCTGGATTTGCTCGGCACATTCAATCTGAATGATCAAACGACTTTGATTCTGAATTTTGATTACGGCACACAAGATGGTATCCCAGTTTTGGGTAAGGCCACTTGGCAAGGTCTCGCAGGATATTTGAACTACACCATTAGCGACCAATGGAAAGTGTCGTTCCGCGCCGAGCAATTTGACGACAAAGACGGAGCGCGTACAGGCTTCGCGCAAAAATGGAAAGAAGCGACATTGACGGGTATTTATTTGCCGACTAAAAATTGGGAATTGCGCGGCGAGTTACGTAAGGATAGCTCGGATAAAGATGTATTTGTAGATAGCAACGGCGCTGCGCTGAAAAGCAATCAGAATTCGTTCGGCATCGAAGCGCTGTATAAATTTTAATTAGTCATAACTAAAGGGAGACACCATGAAACTGGTCACCGCCATTATCAAACCGTTCAAGCTCGACGAGGTGCGTGAAGCGCTGTCGGCCATTGGCGTGCAAGGGATTACCGTCACCGAGGTCAAAGGCTTCGGCCGGCAAAAAGGCCACACCGAGCTTTATCGCGGCGCGGAATACGTGGTCGATTTTTTGCCGAAAGTGAAAATCGAAGCGGCGATTAAACCTGAGTTGCTCGAACAAGTGATCGAAGCCATCGAGAAAGCCGCTAATACCGGCAAGATCGGCGACGGCAAAATTTTTGTTTACGAGCTCGAACAAGCCATCCGCATCCGCACCGGTGAAACCGGCGCGGATGCGCTTTGAGGAAAATAATATGAAAAAAATCTTTATATTAATCAATATGTTGCTGTTAATGGCCGTGAGTGTAGGTGCTAACGCCGACGGGCAGTTGGCGGGCGTGGCGCAGCTAGCACAAGCGCAACCAGCCGAAGTGAAATTGGCCCAGGCGACACCCGCAGCGCCTGCCGCAGCGGCGCCTGCAGCAGATGCAAAACCTGCTGCTGACGCAAAACCTGCCGACGCTGCTCCCGCCGCACCGGCAGCACCGACCAAACCGGAAATCGTCGAAGCTAAAACGATTAACTCCGGCGACACGGCGTGGATGCTGACTTCAACCGCCTTGGTATTGTTCATGACCATTCCCGGCCTCGCGCTGTTTTACGGCGGCATGGTGCGCAAGAAAAACGTATTGGCAACTTTGATGCAAAGTTTCGCCATCACTGCGCTGGTCACAATTTTGTGGATGGTGTTGGGTTATAGCTTGGCCTTCATGCCGGGCAGTGAATGGCTGGGCGGATTTGATCGCGTCATGTTGAATGGCATGTTCTATGGCAAAGAAGCTGGAAAGCTTTCGGTTCATCATCTAGCTACCAATATTCCTGAATCCGTATTCTTCATGTATCAAATGACGTTTGCGATTATCACCCCCGCGTTGATCGCCGGTGCATTTGCCGAGCGTATGAAGTTCTCCGCCATGCTGCTGTTTATCGGTCTTTGGTCGCTGGTGGTGTATTCGCCGGTCGCGCATTGGGTGTGGGAGCCGGGCGGCTGGTTGGCAGCCAAAGGCGTACTCGATTTTGCCGGTGGTACGGTCGTGCATATCAACGCCGGTATTGCGGGTTTGGTCTGCGCATTAGTATTGGGCAAGCGTATCGGCTTCGGCAAAGAAGCCTTGATGCCGCATAACCTGGTGCTCACATTAATTGGTGCATCGATGTTGTGGGTCGGCTGGTTCGGCTTTAACGCGGGTTCTGCTGTTGCTGCTGACGGTCGTGCCGGTTACGCCATGATGGTCACGCAAATCGCTACCGCTGCCGCAGCCTTGACGTGGATGTTGGCTGAATGGTTAGGTAAAGGTAAACCGTCGGTATTGGGTATTGCGTCCGGCGCAGTCGCAGGCTTGGTCGCCATTACTCCGGCCGCTGGTTTTGTGAATCCAGTTGGCGCACTCGTTATCGGTATCGCTGCAGGTGCCATCTGCTTCTGGGGTTCCACCGTGTTGAAACACATGCTCAAGTATGACGACTCGCTTGATGCCTTCGGCGTGCACGGTATCGGCGGTATCGTCGGCGCCATCTTGACCGGCGTGTTCGCGGTAAAAGACATCGGCGGCGCAGACGGTAGCGTGATGACGCAGTTACTCGGCGTCGGCGTCACCGTGATTTATAGCGGCGTGATGACTTTCGTCCTGCTCAAAATTATCGACATGATTGTCGGCCTGCGTGTCACGAACGACGAAGAGCGCGAAGGTCTCGACATCGCGCTGCACGGCGAACGCGTCGAATAAGTTTTCTCCCTGGTGTGATTTGAGTGGGGCGCCTAGGCGCCCCATTTTTTTGCCCCTACTACGCAAGTAGGGATAGTGCTGATTTCCAAACTAAATCTTTATTTGATACGATGCGTTGGGTAAACCGAAGTTAGTTCTATCGCGCTGCCCATTGTGCATACATTGATTACCGTATTTTTCGCGGTAATTTTTTGCACAATACTAATCAATATCAGGGAGTTATCATGCGTCTTGTTTCTCACCTTGTTGTTTCCTCTATTGCCTTGTTAGCCGCGGCTTCTGCGTTTGCACAAACCGGCAGCGGCGGTAGCGATGGCTCGATTACTAAGTGTCCGCGTAACCTCGGCACCCTCGCGGTTGCCGAACCGCAAAGCCATATTTTGGCCAGCTTGGGTCGCTACAGCCTTGGTTCGCCGAGTATTATGCTGCGCATGATTGCGCAGGAATCGGGTTGCTTCACCGTCGTTGAGCGCGGCGTGGCAATGCAAAATATTCAGCAAGAGCGCGCGCTGGCTAGCGGCGGGCAGTTGCAGGGCGGTTCGAATGTTGGCGGCGGTCAATTGCAAGCGGCTGATTTTGTCATGACGCCTGCGGTACAATTTTCTGATGACACCGGTGGGGTTGGTGCTGCAGTCGGCGGCTTGCTTGGCCGCATGGGCGGTGTGCTTGGCCATATCGGCGGCTTGGCCGGCGGCGTGAAATTTAAAGAAGCCGAAACGACTTTATTGGTCGCCGACGTACGCTCAGGCATACAAGTAGCCAGCGCTGAAGGCAAAGCCAGCAAAATGAATTTCGCGCTCGGCGGCTGGGGCTGGGGCGGCTACGGTTGGGCCAGTGCGGGCGGTTATTCCAAAACGCCGGAAGGCAAATTGATAGCTGCGAGCTTGTTGGAAAACTTTAACAAGATCACGGAAAAAATCGGCGGCAAAACATCGTTGGTACAAAGCACCTCAGCATCGTCACAAGCGAATGCCGCGGCATCGGTTCAAGCGACCAACACCGCGCCTGTCGCAGCGCCCGCACCGCCACCCGGCGCGCCTGCGCCAGTGGCGATGGGCGTGTCGCCAGGTTTAATCGGCGCGTTCACTGGCGCATTCACAGGCGATGACCAAGGTACGTTTAACGTCATGGTCGGCAACAACGGCATGATTTCCGGTGTCGGTTTTTCCAGCAAAACCAACCAAGGTTTCAGTGTCTCAGGCCAAGTGAGCGCGAACGGACAAGTATCCATGACCAGCACCGGCCAAGCAGGCTCAGCGCAATTCATCGGCATCATCGACCCTAACAGTGGTGCGGTAGTCGGAAACTGGAATGGCGCGGGCGGACCAAAGGGCTCATTCAATGGGCAGCGTGCAAAAACATCTGGCTAAGCAAGTATACGATTTAAAAAAGGGCCGCCTAGCGCGGCCTTTTTTATTGCCTGTATTGAGTGCGACCTAGCAGGTACTGCGCTGCGCCATAGATAGTTGGCACTGAGGAAGATAGCGACAAAATTATTGTCTAAACTTTAAATAGCAAAACTCAATACGCGGGAATTGCCACACCGCGGTTCCGTCCGCCCTGCCCGGGCCGCCGCTATTGGGTTGCATGGCGTGCAGGGTTTTTGATGGAGATACGATCATGAACCTGTCTATGTTTTTGTCCATATCGGCCATACTCGGGCTGGCTCACGGCTTGGGTTTTGCACTCGCACCGGACGCCATGAGCAACATCTATGGCACACACACCGACGCCGCAGGCCATTTACTCGGGCGTTTTTTCGGCGTGACCTTGCTCGAAGTCGGCTTGATCACTTGGTTAATGCGCCATAAAGATGAAGTGGTCTTGCGTCCGCTGTTGGTCGGTTCGTTCTGGGGGATCTTGTGTGGTTTGGGTGTGTCCCTTTACGGCATGTCTGCCGGCTTGTTTAATGCCATGGGATGGAGCGCGATAGCCATTTATGCGCTACTGGCTGTGGGTTATGCTTACTACGCTTATATGCACCATGAAGAACTACACCCTTCTGCCCACGCACATTAACCCGCAGGCATGCTTATTAGCGGGGGCTAGGCGCCCCCGTTTTTTGCTCTTAAACTATATTTATAATAATCAAATGGTTATGCTGTCAATCATAGTGACTTGGTAGTTGGCCTAACCCTACCAAAACCGGAACTACATTTTTACCCTACCGTCTTATTAAGGGTTATTGCTACCTGAATAAGTAAATCAAGGTAGAGTAATTACTATATGAGGATGGCATTATTCACCCCAAGGCTAGGCAAGGTTTTGTGAAAACCTAGATATATTTGTTTTGTTTATAATTTCGGCACATTAAATGAGGGCAAAAAAATGAGTTCATTCGGATTATCAAAAATCGCAATGGTCGTTGTACTGGCCACTTTGGCTGCTTGTGGTGGTGGTAGCGGTGGTGGTTCGCCCGCTCCAACCCCTGTGCCGACGCCAGCTCCAACACCTGCCCCAACACCGGCTCCTGCACCAGTTTTGAGTGCCACCCCGCTTTCATTTGCTCTCGGCCAGATTAGCAACGGCGTGCCTTCGCCTAGCAATCAAATTAAGGTTAGCAATACCGGCGGCGCTTTGCTCACTATTAAAACAATTTCTGTAACCGGTAAATTCGCCGGCGATGTTTTATTAGGCGGTACTTGTAAAGACGGCGACACACTCGCAGTCGCGGCGACTTGTAATGTAGATTTCACCATATCCCCTTCGGCATCAGATTTTGGCGCTCAAACTGCGGACATTATTATCAGCAGCGATGGCGGCAACCAAACCGCTAACGTGACTTATTCGCCGCTCGCGCCAGCCGTGTCGCCGACGCCTACACCAACGCCAGCACCGACGGCAACGCCGACGCCAACACCCACGCCAGCACCA
>JBEEJL010000202.1:0-2720 GCA_041169175.1 Pseudomonadota bacterium
AAGCCGTTTTTCTCAGCAGAATATGAGGCGGTCATATTGCTGGCGAGTATTGCATCATATTCTCCCTGAACCTTGGCAAAATCATAGCCATTAGAGTCTTTGCTTTTTGGCGGCTCTGGAATTCGGGTGACTTCATAGCCTTTTTGTTTCAGGCCGATTTCGAGTTTTTCCAGCATGAGACTGCTGACGTTTGGCTTGAAAGGCAAAACAGCTTCAGTGAAACGATTAGTTGCGGACTCAATTCGCCCCGATTCAATCCCGCCAACCAAAAGACCACCCAGTGCGCCAAATATATAAAGCGCGGCAAGTCCTGGCGCTTGGCCTGGATACATGGCGTATCTGGCTTGTTCAGGGACTTCGATCAATGCAATGTGCTTTATTTTTTGTTTAGCCTCGGGCTTGAGAGAAACTTTTTGCACCGACGCACAACCGGAAACAAGACAAACGAGCAGCAAGGCGGCTGCCTTGCGGGCATAATTATTCATTGTGCTTCTCCCCCTTAATTATTGATAGATGTATTGCTAAATGATTATTGCATTCCCTCAAGAATAAATCACTACAGTAAATTACTACTGAATAAATGCTACCTGGCGGGCAATTGGAACGGTGTTGGAAGAGAGCAACCAGAAAAAATCGTCTAACCCTGCGCCTACGAAACCATATAAATCAACCAGTTACAAAAAACACATTGAATGGCACAAAAAAATCGGGGTCATCTTGCGATGACCCCAAAAGGAGGAGGACTCATACCTAACCAGGAGACTACAAACACTCAGGCGCGTTAGGTTGCCCCTGCGTGTAAAACTCGGTTTAGTGCTTAACGCGACGGTGAATCTTGTTGCGGCAAGGTTCGGTCATGCAACCGAACACACGGCGCGGTTGCGCGCCGGCAGGCAACACCACTGGCGCAGGCCAGCATTGATCGAGCATTTCAGCGGTATACGATGGAGCGAAATTTTCACTTTGCGCGACAACTTCTTCTGTTACTTCCATTTCCATCATTTTGCTCATTTTGCTCTCCGTTAAAAAATTTGTTGGTTACAACTGCTTTTTGGGTAATGGGAAAAATTCCCTTTTGACGTCTTAATATGAGCAACTTGAATGCCAATTAAAATTATTAATATAATCAATTAGTTATTAAATATAGTTAAAGTGATGCTGCCGCAAGACGTCAGTAAAAAAGACGTGGCGCGTCAGTTTGTGATGGAGTTCACAGCTAGAAATGTGACACAAGTCACAAGTTAAACAAAGGGAGTTTTTAAGCGCGGTTATTCCCGCTTTCGCGGGAATCCAGAAGGGCTAGCTCAGGAAAGATACGCCGACAAACGCGCTAAGGTCGTCTCGCGGCCTAACAATGCGAGAACGGCATCGATAGAAGGCGTATGAATTTGCCCGGCCAGTATCACTCGCAAAGGCATGGCAAGCTGTGGCATTTTTACCTTATGCTCTGCGACGGTAGATTTAACTAAAGCTTGGAGCACATCATGCTGCCACAAAACCGCTTTCAACTTTTCTGCAAAGTCTTGCAACACGGGTTTAATCGCAGGCGTGAGATGTTGCTCGATCAAGTTATGTTCTGGCTGCGGCGTCCGATAAAAATAGTGCGCAGAGTCCGCCAATTCATTCAGCGTCGTCGCGCGTTGTTTTAATAGTGCCATTACATCAGCCAAATCAGGCGCAGTCGTGATGCTGACGCCGGCCTTCTCCAGCAGCGGCTTTACCTGCTCGGCCAGCTTCTGATTATCGGCTTCCTTAATATAATGCTGGTTTAACCAGAGTAATTTTTCCGGATTGAACTTTGCCGCCGACTTACTGATGTGCTTCAAATCAAACCATTCGACAAACTGCTTGAGCGAAAATACCTCTTTATCGCCGTGTGACCAACCTAAGCGCGCCAGATAATTCAACAGCGCCTCGGGCAGAAATCCGTCTTCCGGATACTGCATCACCGACACCGCGCCGTGGCGCTTGGACAAACGCTCTCCATCCGCGCCAAGAATCATCGGCACATGAGCAAAATGCGGCATCTTCGCGCCGAGTGCGTTGATAATATTGATTTGCCGTGGGGTATTGTTGACATGATCATCGCCGCGAATCACATGGGTGATATTCATATCCAGATCATCAACCACCACGCCGAAGTTATACGTCGGCACACCGTCGGCACGCATGATGACCAAATCATCCAGCTCGCGATTGTTGATCACAATCGGGCCTTTAACCAGATCGTCCCAGATTACATCGCCTTCGTCAGGATTGCGAAAACGTAGCACGGGCTGGATGCCGGCGGGCTTAGGCAATTTGCCGTCACGCCAGCGGCCATCGTAACGCGGCTTCTCTCCCCTCGCCCGCTGTCCCTCGCGCATTTGCTCCAACTCATCTTTGCTGGCGTAACACCAATAAGCCTTGCCCTCGCGCAATAACTGATCAGCTACTTCTTTATAACGATCAAGGCGATGCATTTGGTAAATCGGGCCCTCGTCCCAATCCAGGCCCATCCACTTCATCGCCAATAAAATCGCGTCAATAGACTTCTGCGTCGAACGCTCAACGTCAGTATCTTCAATCCGCAAAACAAACTGGCCACCATGCTGACGCGCAAACGCCCAGGAAAACAGCGCCGTGCGCGCGCCACCAAGATGGAGATAACCGGTAGGACTAGGAGCAAAACGGGTGCGTATCATCGACATAACCAACAGAATCTAAAAATGCCATTTTAC
>JBEEJL010000203.1:0-5842 GCA_041169175.1 Pseudomonadota bacterium
CGCGCCGGACAACAATGCGCCGACTTGCAAACCAATCACCGTCACCACCGGAATCAACGCATTACGTAAAGCGTGAACAAAAATCAATTTCGCGCGCGACACGCCTTTGGCGCGCGCGGCGCGAATATAATCTTCACGCAATACTTCCAGCATGGACGAACGCGTCATGCGCGCGATGACCGCCAGCGGCACCGTGGCGAGCACGATAGTCGGCAAAATCAAATGGGATAACGCCGATTTGAACGCGCCTGCTTCGCCGCTTAACAACGAATCAACCAACAAAAATCCCGTGCGCGGCGGCACATCAAAGGCAAAGCCAATACGACCCGACACCGGCGTCCAGCCGAGCGTGACGGAAAATAAAAGGATCAGCAGTAATCCCCACCAGAATATCGGCATTGAATAACCGGTGAGCGCAGCGCCCATCAAACCGTGGTCAGCCAACTTGCCGCGACGCGTTGCGGCGATCACACCAGCGGGTACGCCTATAAGTGTCGCAAGCAAAATAGCGAGAAGTGAAAGCTCAACTGTAGCGGGAAAACGTGAAAAAAATTCTTTCAACACCGGTTCGTTCGTGACAACAGAAGTGCCGAAATTTCCTTGGGCGACATTTTTGAGATAAGTAAAATATTGCACGGCTAAAGGTTGATCGAGACCGAGCTTGGCTTTCAATTCCGCATGACGCGCCGGATTAATCCCCCGCTCACCCATCATCGCCTCCACCGGATCACCGGGTATGAGATGAATCAACGAAAAAGCAATCAGCGTGACACCCAGAAAAGTGGGAATCATCACGCCGAGTCGTTTAAGGAGAAAAGTAAAAATAGTGGGCTGCTCTGTAATTTTTGCTTAAGCGTATTTTAGCAGAATGGGATATGCCATAGGCTTTCAGTGTGAAAGCCGTTTGCTATAAGTTTGGTGAATCCGTTTGCCCGCTTAAATCCCCCTCAATCCCCCTTTTTCAAAGGGGGAAGTGTTTGTGTAAACGCTTTGCAAAAAGGGGAAACTTATGCACACCTCAGCACAGCGCCAAGTTGGTGATTACATCATTCCCACCTTTGTAAAAGGGGGGCCAGGGAGATTTTCTTTTTCTTTTGCTTTTGCGGATGTACGAAAAAACCACCCTTGAGAAAATCTCTAGGTAGAAAGACCCTGTCACCCTGAGCGATAGCGAAGGATCTGCTTTTCGGTTTTGATTTAGGCGCGTAACAGCAGATTCTTCGCTATCGCTCAGAATGACAGTCGTAGCCTGCGCCGCGCGCACACGTAGGCTTGATCCGACCATTACAGGAAATTAGAGAGCGTAGCGCGTGCGCACGGCGCACCCTACGAAAATTCTCTGGTTCGTCTGAATGCTGATACGAAGAAAGAGCCCTTCATCCCTTCTGCGCCGACGATATTTTTGTTGTGAATCGGGGGCCGTCGGCGAGAACCTGTTTGAGCTACGCGCTATTTCAGTTTTCAATTGAAGGTGAGAGCGAGTTTTCTCGCCGCAACCGGTTCTATAAAAGCGGCGGCAGCAAAAATAGCGGCGACAAAAAAAATCAAAAACAAAAAGCAGCGCGGCGGGTTCGCCTTTTTTGGTTACTTTTTTGGCGAAGCAAAAAAGTGACTAGCCGCCGGGCTACCCCCGGCATGTTATTTCAAGCGCAGAATTACCAGATTACAAACGACCAACAATCACCCCATCCCAACCTTCCCCCGTCAAGGGTAAGGGGCTTCATGGCCTCGCCACCGCCACCTTAATCTGCTCAAGCGCCGAAGGATCATCCAAGGTCGTCAAATCGCCCGGGTCACGCCCTTCTGCCAATGCCTGTATCGAACGGCGCAATAATTTCCCTGAGCGAGTCTTTGGTAACAAGGTCACGAAGTGAACTCGTGCCGGTCGTGCGATCGCGCCGAGTTGTTTATCCACCGTCGCCATGACTTCTTTTTCCATTTGCGCGGCGAGTTCTGCTGTGGCGACTTTGCTGACATCTTTTACTACGGCGAACGCAAGCGGCACTTGGCCTTTAAGTTGATCGGCGACGCCGACTACGGCGCATTCGGCGATGTTGCTGTGTGCGCTGATGGCTTCTTCGATTTCGCGCGTGCCGAGTCGGTGTCCGGCGACATTGATCACGTCATCGGTGCGACCGAGTATGTAGTGATAGCCATCGGCATCGCGGATGGCCCAATCGAAGGATGAGTAGAGTTGCTGTTTGAAACCGGAGAAATAGGTTTTGACGAACCGATCATCATCGCCCCACACCGTCGCTAAACATCCCGGCGGCATCGGCGGCACGACGACTAACACGCCCTTCTCGTCGGCTTTGGCTTCTTCGCCCGTTCCTTCGTTGATGACTTTGACATTAAAGCCCGCAGTCGGAAAACTCGGCGAGCCGAATTTGCGCGGGGTTTTTTCTATGCCGAGTGAGGCCGACAACATCGGCCAGCCGGTTTCGGTTTGCCAATAGTTGTCGATGATATCGACACCGGTTAAGGCATCGTCGAGCCAGCGTGCTGTTGGTTCGTCCAGCGGTTCACCGGCGAGAAACAGCGAACGCAAACTGCTGATGTCGTATTTTTTCAGCAAGGCTTGATCTTGTTTTTTCAACACGCGCGCGGCAGTGGGTGAGGTGAACATGACGGACACTTTATTATCTTGCACGATTTTCCACCAGATACCCGCGTCGGGACGGATCGGCAAGCCTTCGTACATGATGGTGGTCGAGCCATTGATCAGCGGCGCATAAATAATATAAGAGTGGCCAACGACCCAGCCGATATCCGAAGTACAGAAATAAGTTTCGCCCGGCTGGCAGTCGAAAACTTGCGGCATCGACGCGGCGAGCGCGACGGCGTAACCGCCGGTATCGCGCTGCACGCCTTTGGGTTTTCCTGTCGTGCCGGAGGTGTAAAGAATATAAGACGGCTCGGACGACTCGAGCCAGGTAACCGGCACTTGTGCGTTCATATGTTGCGCGCGCAGCGTGGCGTAATCCAGATCGCGGCCTGCGATCATTTTCATTTCTTTGTCGATACCGCGATTAACGATAATCACTTTCTCTGGCGGGAATTGCGACAGGCGAATCGCTTCATCAACTAAAGGTTTGTAAATAATCGACTTACCCGCGCGCATGCCCGCATCGCTGGTGATCATCACTTTCGGTTTGGCGTCGTCAATGCGCGTGGCGCAGCTCGCCGCCGCGAAGCCGCCGAAGACGACCGAATGGATTGCGCCGATGCGCGCGCAGGCGAGCATGGCAAACACGCCTTCGGCAATCATCGGCATATACAACAACACGCGATCGGCCTTGCCCACGCCTTGCGCTTGCAACACGGCGGCGAAGCGATTCACTTCGGCATGCAAATCTTTGTAGGTGTAAGTAGTTTCTTCGTCGGTTTCGGTCGAAATATAAATCAGCGCTTTTTGATCGCCGCGCTTAGCGAGATGACGATCAATCGCGTTGTAACAAAGATTGGTCAGCCCACCTACAAACCATTTGGCAAACGGAGGGCGCGAAAAATCCAACACTTTTTCAAATGGCTTATGCCAATGAATCATCTTCGCTTGTTCGTTCCAGAACGCATCGCGATTATCGATAGACGCTTGATGGAAGGCTTTGTAGTTATTATATTTTGTCATAATAATTATCCTAAATTACTCAATTAAATCAATCACTTATAGTTTAACCACATTGCGCCCTGTTACGCCGCCTTTTAAGATCGTTGCGAAGGTTTCCGGTAATTGCTCGAAGCCAATCACATGAGCAATCGCGGTTGCATGACGTAATTTCATATCAGTAGAAAGTCTGCGCCATACTTCAAGACGAGGCTCCATAGGACATTGCACCGAATCAATACCGAGCAAATTCACGCCGCGCAAAATGAACGGCAACACCGTGGTGCTGACATCAATGCCGCCAGTCAAACCCGACACGGCGATGCTTGCGCCATAATTCATGGTGCGCGTCAGCCACGCTGTCGTCGCGCCGCCTACCGGATCAACCGCACCGGCCCACAGATTTTTTTCCATCGGCTTGGTGCCCATTTCCAAAGTGTGGCGCGAAATGACTTCTTTGGCGCCGAGTTGTTTGAGGAAATCATGTTCGCCGTCTTTACCGGTGACAGCGGTGACGTCATAGCCAAGACCCGCAAGAATTTCTACTGCCACGCTACCCACACCGCCGGTCGCGCCAGTGACAATCACTTTGCCATTGCCGGGCTTCAAACCATTGCGCTCAAGTTGCGCGACAGACAGCGCCGCTGTGAATCCCGCCGTGCCTATAGTCATCGCTTCCAACGTCGTCATGCCCTGCGGCAATGGTACGACCCAAGCAGCAGGCACACGCACCAATTGCGCATAGCCGCCGTCGTGCGCCACACCAAGGTCGAAGCCCGTGACTAATACTTTGTCGCCGACTTTGAATTTCGCATCGCTGGAACTATGCACCGTTCCGGCAACGTCTATGCCGCCATTGATAGGAAACTTGCGGCAGATTTTTCCTGCGCCTGTCGCGGCAAGACCGTCTTTATAATTCACGCTGGAATATTCAGCTTTTATCACCACCTCGCCTTTGTCCAATTCGTCCGGCGTCATTTGCGTCACGCGCGCGGCAATTTTTCCGTCTTCATTAAAAATACGATAAGCGTTAAATTTTTCCATTTGTTTTCCTTAGAGTCGTTATTGTTTACATCAAGCTAAATGTTCTGAACCTAGATATTGTTTAGTCTGCATCTCTTGCAATCGACTGACCGTGCGCGCGAATTCGTCGCTGCGTGTTCCTGCCAGATACAAAGCTTCAGGTAACACGGCAGCAGAACACATAAACTTTACTCTATGGTCATAGAGGATGTCGATAAGCCAGGTGAAACGTCGTGCTTCGGATGATTGTGCTGCGTCCATTTGCGGAACATTGGACAAAAGCAAAGTGTGATATTCCTGCGCAAGATCGAGGTAATCGAGTTGCGAGCGCAGGCCGCCGCATAGCTCGGCGAAATCAAACCAGATGACGCCCATGCCTTTTTGTTTGACGTTAATTTTGCGCTGGTTGATTTCAACTGGTCTGTTGTCACGGTTTGGACTTAATGCAGAAAAAGTTTCTTCCAATGAATGTTCTGCCATTGGGCCGAGCGGCATGTGATAGGTATTGAGTTTTTCCAATGTTCGCAGACGGTAATCGATGCCGCCATCGACATTCAATACGTCGAGATTTTTTTTGATCAGTGCTATGGTGGGCAAGAAACGTTCGCGTTGTAAACCATTTTTGTATAAATCATCGGGCGCGTAATTGGAAGTCGTGACCACCACCACGCCGCGCTCGAATAAATTTTCAAATAAGCGTCCGAGTATCATCGCGTCGGCGATGTCGTTGACGTGAAATTCATCAAAACATAGCACTCTGGTTTCGGTCGATATTTTTTCTGCGACGCTAACTAAGGGGTCTTCTTCGTTTTTCAAACCATTGAGTGCGTCGTGGACTTGTTTCATGAAGTGATGAAAATGCACACGCCGTTTGCGTTTGTACGGCAGCGTCATAAAAAACGCATCCATCAACAAACTTTTGCCGCGCCCTACGCCGCCATATAAAAAGTGGCCGCGCGGCGGTGGCTCGTTGCTTAGCCAACCGATGAGTGGACGATGACGTACGCTTTTGAATTTGATTAATTCGTCGTGCAGTTGTTGCAGGCGGTTGATGACAGCTTGTTGCGCGGCATCCGCTTGGAAGCCAGGCTTGACGAGTTGTTGCTGATACCAGTCGGCGGGGTTTGATGCTGGCGCAGTAGGTTGGATTTGCGGCATGCCGACTTTTATTCCAAATGATGCTGGGCTGCTACACCCTGCGAGTTTTTGTTTTGG
>JBEEJL010000204.1:0-14302 GCA_041169175.1 Pseudomonadota bacterium
TCGCGCAGAAAAACTAAAGCAGTTTTTTGTTCCGGCTTGTCTTTCGGTGACACACGCACGACAAAACGATTCAAACTTTCGTAACCGAGCTGAACATCGGGGTCGTTATTTTTTTCTTGCGCGACATCTTTGCTTACTGGCTCATTCGCGCTGACTGCTGCTTTGGGCTTTTGTCCGCGCATCATGGCTGCGAGACTATCTGGTGTGATGATAGCTTCAATCATCGGCCCCATGAAAGCGCTGGCTAAAGTTGCGCCGAATCCGGCAAGCGGGTTGCTATCGTTTGCGCCCGCTTTCGCATTGAGGCTGGCGGAAAAACTGGCTGCAAGACTTCCTCTTAGCGCGGGGTAATTCACATAACTCGACAGCGTCGCAGCATCACGCTTGTCGGCGGCGTCTTTCATATTTTTCACCGCCAGATAAGGCGACGCTACATACCAAGCCACTGCAGCCAGCAGGGTGACTCCGACAAATGCTTTAATTATTTTTGCCATAAAACTATTTTTTCGCCCACTGCTCGGGCGAGTAAGTTTTTAATTGCAGCGCGTGGATTTCCTGTTTCATCAAATCACCGAGCGTTTTGTAAACCAACTGATGTTGCTTCACCATGTTCAAACCGCTGAATGCCGGGCTGACAATGACCGCCTCGAAATGCACACAATCTTCCCCTTGCACGTCACATACGTTGCAATCGAGATTGGCTTGGATAATTTTTTTTACTTCTGCGGGAGTAATCATATTGGTTTCAGTGACGTAATTTATAGCCGCGCTTGAGCATGGCTAACGTGAGAAGGCTTAAGGTTACCAGACATGCCGCCGCTACGCTGAGGCTCAACCACGGCGACACATCGGATTGGCCGAAAAAGCCATAGCGAAATCCGTCAATCATGTAAAAAATCGGATTGAAATGCGATAAGCCGCGCCAGAACTCCGGCAAGGATCTAATCGAGTAAAACACGCCGGACAAAAACGTCAGCGGCATAATAATAAAATTCTGGAACGCGGCGATCTGATCAAATTTTTCTGCCCACACGCCGGCCACAATACCAAGCGCCCCCATCACGCCCGCCCCCATAGCGGCGAATACCAACACCCACAAAGGATTGTGCATCGGCACAGAGACTAAAAATAAGGCTGCGAGATACACACCTAGGCCGACCACGACACCACGCACAACCGACGCAATCATATAGGCACCGAAAAATTCAACATGCGACAGCGGCGTGATGAGCACGAAAAAAATATTGCCGGTGATTTTCGATTGAATCAAACTCGACGACGAGTTGGCGAATGCGTTTTGCAACATCGACATCATGACCAAACCGGGAATCAAAAACGCCGTGTATTTCACGCCGGGATAGACGGCGACATGCTCTTCCAATACATGCGAAAAAATCAATAAATATAATAAAGCCGTCAGCACCGGCGCGGCGACGGTTTGAAATGCGACTTTCCAGAAGCGCAGCACTTCTTTGTATAGCAGTGTGCTGAAGCCGCTCATTTGCTACCGCCCATGATGCTGACAAATACTTCTTCCAAATCCGGTTGAATCATTTCCATTTCTTTTACCGCGATATTGGCGTTACGCAATTGCGCCATAACGCCTTCGAGTGAATCGTAACTGGCCAGCTCCAAAGTGCAACTGCCGTTGTGTTCGCCGCGCAATTGCGGCTTCAGCGCTTCGGGCAACGCGTTCGGCTCCAAGCGCAATTTGACGTAGTGATTCGACGGTGCAGAGCGCAATAAATTTTGCGTCGTATCCAGCGCGATCACTTGGCCTTGCTTCATCATGGCGATGCGATTGCACAAGGCTTCGGCTTCTTCGAGATAGTGCGTGGTCAGCACGATGGTGTGGCCTTCGGTATTCAACTTGCGGATGAATTGCCACAGCGTTTGGCGCAGCTCCACATCGACACCAGCAGTCGGCTCATCCAGCACGATCACCGGTGGCTTATGCACCAAAGCTTGCGCTACCAACACGCGCCGCTTCATACCGCCGGATAGCGCGCGCATATTCGCGTCGGCTTTGTCGGTGAGACTCAAGTTATGCAATAACTCGTCGATCCAGGCGTCATTTTTTTTTAGCCCGAAATAACCGGACTGAATGCGCAAGCATTCACGCACGCTGAAAAACGGGTCGAAAACCAATTCCTGAGGCACCACGCCAAGATTTTTGCGCGCGGCGCGATAGTCGGTTACGACATCGTGGCCCATGACTTGCAGCGTGCCGCTATCTGCGCTCGCGAGGCCGGCCAGAATGCTGATCAGTGTAGTTTTGCCCGCACCATTGGGGCCGAGCAAGCCGAAAAATTCGCCACGTTCAATATCGAGATTGATGCCGCGCAAGGCATGCAGGGAGTCGAAGTGCTTGTGCACATCGCGAATTTTTATGGCGGAGGTCAATTGGGTGCCTGAATGAAAACCGGCGGTAATCCGCCGGTCATTTATTTGAAGTTGCTATGTTAGCGGTTTAGCACCGCCTTGTCGAAATTTGCCGCTTTATGCCCCTGCTGGTAGCAGGTCGGTCACGCCATACAGTTGCGCCAGACTTCTGACGTTATCCGGTAGGTTAACCACCGACAATTTATGCGAATGCGTATGCGCCGCACGGCGCAATTCCATTAAAAGCGAGACAGCGGAGGAGTCCGCTTCAGTCACACCGGACATATCCACCACCACATCGCCAGCAGCAATCTGCGCCATACCGGCGGTATGCAAACTTTTCAGGGTTTGCATGACAACCGGCCCGCTGAGGGCGAGCCGGCTATTTTCAGCCATGACGGCCATTACTTGCCCGCATCCGACGCGCGGTTTTTGTCAGCCAAGGTTTTCACCAAGCCATCGACGCCACCATTACGAATTTGTTCGTTAAATTCGCCACGATAGTTGGTGACCAAGCTCACGCCTTCAACGGTCACGTCGAATACTTTCCAACCCGTCGCACCTTTTTGCATGCTGTAGTCGATCGGCACGGGCGAGCCCCCAGGCTGGTTAACCAAAGTTTTCACCGTGGTTTCCGTATCCGCTTCAGCGACTTTGGTCGGCTTGAAGTCGATGGTCTGGTTTTTGAACTGCGACAGCGAGGTCGAATAAGTACGAACCAATAACTGGCGGAATTCTTTCACTAAAGTTTCTTTTTGCGCGTCGCTGGCGGTTTTCCAGTTACGGCCCATCGCCAATTGCGTCATGCGATTAAAGTCGAAGTGCGGTAACACTTTCGCGTCCACCAATTGATACAGTTTGTTCTTGTCAGCCACCACGCCTTTATCGGCCTTGATGATTTGCATGACTTCCTGTGCAGCAGCCATGACGAGTTCATCCGGTGCCTGATCTGCAGCGAACACAGAGGTAGCGGTTAAGGTCACTATTGCCAGCATCTTGGAAAATTTATTCATTTGGTTCCTCATGTTTAATAAGTTTGTTCAAACCACGCTTGCGCGTTTTTCGGTCGAACACTGCCAATAACGCAGCGCGACATGATTGGTTTACGCTCTATTTTGGTGCGGAAGTGTTTTCTTGCGCTTTACTGAACAGGAATTGGCTAATTAATTTTTCTAACACCACGGCAGATTGGGTCATTTTGATCGTGTCGCCCTGAGCCAGCATCTTCTCATCGCCACCTGGCTCAATACCGATATAGTTCTCGCCCAAAATACCCGACGTCAGGATCGACGCGTTACTATCTTTGGGGAATTGCACGCTTTTATCGAGCTTCATAGTGACCAGCGCGTCGTATTTATCTTTGTCCAGCGCGATGCTAGTGACACGCCCCACGTTGACGCCCGCGCTACGCACCGGCGCGCGTGCGGACAATCCGCCGATGTTTTGGAAATGCGCGGTGACGGTGTAAGATTCTCCGCCGTTGCCCGAACCCAGATTCGCCACTTTAAGCGACAAAAATCCAAGCGCCGCGATACCCATCACGACAAATATGCCTACCCATAAATCAATCGTACTACGTGTCATTAGCGCCACCCTTTTAACATAAATGCGGTCAAGATAAGATCCAAAGCCAAGATAGACAGCGACGAGCTCACCACAGTTCTGGTGGTAGCCCCGGACACGCCTTCCGCCGTCGGCGGCGCGTCGAAACCTTCGAAGGTCGCGATGGCGGAAATCGTGATGCCGAAAACAAAACTCTTGATGATGCCGTTCAACACATCATTACGGAAATCGACGGCCTTTTGCATTTGCGACCAAAACGAGCCTTCATCAATGCCAATCATATGCACACCAATAATATAGGCACCGAAGATGCCCATGCCGCTGAAGATCGCTGCGAGCAAAGGCATGGAAATCACGCCGGCCCAGAAACGCGGTGCCACGACGCGGGCGATAGGATTCACTGCCATCATCTCCATGGCCGATAATTGCTCGGTTGCTTTCATCAAACCGATTTCAGCGGTAATCGCTGAACCTGCCCGGCTGGCGAATAATAATGCCGCCACCACCGGACCCAACTCGCGTACCAGTGATAAAGATACCAACACGCCGAGCGATTCCTCAGAGCCATATTTTTGCAGGGTTTCAAACCCTTGTAAACCCAAAACCATGCCCACAAAAAAACCGGAAACCATGATAATAATCAATGACATAACGCCGCTATAAAAAATCTCGCGCAGGGTTAAATGAAAGCGGCGGAAGCTCATGCCGGAATACATCAACGTCTGGAAAAAGAAATGCGTATTGGCGCCCATACGCCATATGCCGCCAATAAAGCGACGGCCTATGCCGCGTATGGAATTAGCGAGTCGATCAAGCATTTTTGCCCCCGCTTACCTGCATGTCTTGTGCATATTCTTTACTTGGGTAATGGAAGCGTACCGGGCCGTCGGGTTCGCCATGGACAAACTGATGCACAAACGCATCTTTAGAATGGCGCATTTCATCCGGCGTGCCGTGCGCGACGATGACGCCCTCGGAAACAAAGTAAACGTAATCGACTATCTTTAATGATTCCTGAATATCGTGCGTCACAACGACCGATGTCGCGCCGAGCGCATCGTTCAGATTACGAATAATGCTGCCGGTAATGCCGAGCGAAATCGGATCAAGTCCGGCGAACGGTTCATCGTACAAAATCAGCATCGGGTCGAGCGCCACCGTACGCGCAAGGGCCACGCGTCGCGCCATACCGCCGGATAATTCTGACGGCATGAGTTGCGCCGCGCCGCGCAAACCGACCGCGTGCAATTTCATCATGACTAAATCGCGGATCACCGACTCGGGCAAATCGGTATGTTCGCGCATCTGGAACGCGACGTTGTCGAATACCGACATGTCGGTAAACAACGCGCCAAACTGAAACAACATGCCCATTTTGCGCCGCATATTGTAGAGACCTTTGGCGTCCAGCTCGTGGATGGTTTCGCCTGCGACTTTAACGTAACCGGAAGTCGGTTTGATTTGTCCGCCGATGAGCCGCAGCAAGGTGGTTTTGCCACAGCCGCTACCACCCATAATCGCGATGACCTTGCCGCGCGGCAGGGTCAAGTTGATTCCTTTCAGAATCGGGCGCGAGTCGTAGGAAAAATTCAGGTCAGCAATTTCGACCAGATTGTCTGTAGGCACGTTTGTATCTTGTTGAAAAATAATGCCGTATTCTAAACCACTTCGCTCGACGATGCGAACTGGCGCTGTGCTACTATTTTCTTTCAGCTTTTTTTGTCCCTATTGTTTATGAGTCAAAACGCATTGATGTTTTCCGCCGTCACGCAGTCCTACGGCCGTCGAGCAGCGCTGAAAAATGTGGATTTTACGGTGGCCGACGGTGAATTTCACGCGATAGTCGGCGTGAATGGAGCGGGCAAAACCACGCTGTTCAAATGTCTGCTGGATTTTTGCGCCGTACAAAACGGCCGCATCGAAATTTTCGGCGTGGCGCATTTATCCCCCGCAGCGCGTGCGCCACTGGCTTTTTTGCCGGAAAAATTTAATCCGCCCTATTATCTTAACGGGCGCGAGTTCATCCGCTATTCGCTCAATCTGCATCGCCTGCCTTATGTCGCCAACACGGTGAATTCAATGTTGACTGATTTGGATCTCGAGCGTGCAGCATTGGCGCTGCCGGTGCGCGATTATTCAAAAGGCATGACGCAAAAACTCGGCCTCGCCGCCTGTCTGCTGACGCAAAAAAAATTGTATGTGTTGGACGAACCGATGACCGGCCTCGACCCGAAAGCGCGGTTGTTGCTGAAAAATAAATTGTTAGCCTTGAAACAAAATGGTGTGACGTTACTTTTCAGTTCGCATTCATTGGCCGATGTCGAAGCCTTGTGCGACAAACTCACGGTGTTGCACGAAGGCCAAATACGCTTCACTGGCACGCCGGACGCATTTCGCGCGGCGTTTTCGGCAGAGAATGTGGAGCAGGCTTTTCTCAAGTGTATTGATTAATAACTATCTGATTATATTGATATTTTTACCTTGCCGCAATAAGCCATCCACCCCAAAAAACCAGCATCGCCCCGGCGATTCGTACACCGCTTTCGCCTTTAAAAAATAATTTTTCTACTATCACATACAAGCTGAGAATCGCGATCCACAACAGGTTCATCACGCCGACGACAAACAACACCAGCATCAGTGCCCAGCAACAAGCCACACAATAAAAGCCATGTTGTAACCCCATTTGCCAAGCGCCCCATGCACCATCTTTCCAGCGCGTTATCAGGAACGACAGTGGCGAGCGGCAGCGATTGAGGCAGACAAATTTGAGCGGCAACCATTGATAGATGCCTGCAACGATCAACACTGCGCCGCCTAAAATTGGCGTGTTAGTGGCATCCATTACCGACAACAAACCGCGCGTATGCAATCCCCATTGCAACAGCGTTGCCGCAAAGCTGAATGCTGTCCACAACGCTACATAAGCACCCACAAATAATATCACCTCAAATTGTCGCGTTTGATTTTGCTTGAGCTTGGCAAACAACAAAATAGTCGGCAGCGCCGACGGCAGCATCATCGCCACCATCATCACCGTCCACATGATAAACATCATCGCGAAAGTCAGCGACGTCCACGGCTGCAGATTCGGTTTGGCCATCTGCGCGGCATTCATTGGCGGCATAGCTACATAAAGATAAAACATATAAAACCACGCCATTACGGTTATAAAAACCAACCCGGCTATCAATACGCCTCGATGCAACAGCAGTTTGCCCTTGCTCAAACCACGCGAGTTATCGAGAGCAGGAGGATTGGCATTCATGTGCCCGCCCATTCTGAAGAACGCCGTTAGCGCGGCTGCGCAGCTTTCCTACTGTCATTCAGCCATCTCATGATTTCCCCCTGCATGAGCCAGCCTTGCGTCCTGTACGTCATGGCTGAGGCTGGCAAACTTCTGATAGGCAGCCAGTTCTTCCGCGCCTAGTGCAGCGGCATCGCCGCGCAAGCCGCTGCTGGATACGCCGATATTCAGCGGCAATACACTCCCCAGACCGGCATACCAATAGCGATCGCCGAAGGCTTGCCGTAATGCAGAAAAAGTTGGTTCACCAGTGCAATGGCCGGGGGCGATGTTGGCCACTTGCCAGGTGTCG
Source organism: Pseudomonadota bacterium (assembly GCA_041169175.1). Lineage (GTDB taxonomy): Bacteria > Pseudomonadota > Gammaproteobacteria > Burkholderiales > JBEEJL01 > JBEEJL01. The sequence continues at coordinate 7,545 of JBEEJL010000204.1, forward strand.
CGCAACGACGTACTAATTTTAGTGATGACATCGTCCTGCGCCACTACCAGATGAAAACCGCCGGCCAGCAGATGGATTTTTTTGTTGATTTTGCTCGCCGCTTCGACAATGGCCTCAATGCCGGGGTGCGAGCAGCCGACCAGCAACACGATGCCATTGGGCGTATCAATAGCGAGCGACAACTCGCGTAACTCCTTGGTGCCAGTGGCGTCGGATACCAGCGCAATCAACCACACGCCGGGCGCGACTTCCGTGGTTTTATCGATGGGCTCGAAATTAGCGCCACTCCATGCCGCGCCGAACTGCATCACGGCCGGCGGCGCGCCGTCGTAATAGCGCATCTCGGCCGGCAGGGTGTCGTTTTTGCGATAAAAACTGCTGGGCAAGGACGAGCCGTAAATGCCGAAGCCCTCCTTCGGCGCATAGATTTTTACCTTGGGATTGACGCTTAACACGTGGCTGAGCCCGGCCATATGGTCGGAGTGGCGATGCGACATCACGACGAAATCGAGTTGACGCAAGTCGATGCCTTTGGCTTTGACATTCTGCGCGAAAATGGCGGCGTCATCGCCGGTATCAAACAATATTCTCTTGCCGCCCACTTCGACCAAGGCCGAGTAGCCCCAATCTTTTTTCATGCTCGCGTCTTTGCCGAAGGCATCGTAAATCACCGTGATTTGATTGGCGCGCTTGGTCGTCTGGCCAGGCACCGTCTGTGTAGGCATGGCGCAATTTACCAGCGAAAATAACACCAGCAACATCCCCATCCATAAGCCTATTGGTTTGGTTTTCATGATTATTTTCCTTGATTATTTATTCTTCCAGTCAGGCTGGCTGGTAAGCGAAGGGCGAGTAGAAGCCATTTTTTTGGCTGATTTCTACATTAAAACCGTGGTCTTGATACTGCAGTCGGCTCGAGCGACCCACGACTGAGGGGAAGCCTGGTACCGGGGTAAACGGGTGATTGCTAATAGTCACGTCAGCGCCGTTTTGTCCCTCAATGGCCGTAATTTCCATGTCAGCAATGCCGGCAATGTTAAGACTGCGCTGTTTGCCGTTGATCTTGTAAGTGATAGCTGCAGACTTCACACCCATCACTTCGCCGATGAGCGGCCCCAGTGCGCCCAACGGTCCACCGGCTTGGCCAGAAAAAATTTTTCCTAATGCATCGCGCTGACGTTGGTCCGCCTGCTCATCCAGATACAGCGCCACCCTCCATTTTGTTTGCAGCATGTGGCCCGGCGCGAAAGCAAACAGCGCCGTATTCAGCCCATCCAGTTGCACTTCTTCATACCGACCTTCATCTACATGCCACGCAATCAGCGCTTTGCATTCGCCGGCTGTCGGCACACTGGTAAAGACGCAGGGGCAGGCGACATCGCAATTGCACGCCTCAAAATACGTACCGCTGACTTTCCACTGGGTATTCATATTGGTCCTTTCTTATCATTTGGAATGGGCCCGGGGTATTCACTAGCGACTAGGCGGCCAGACCCGTTTCGGTGTGCTCAACCCATGCCAATGAACTGTGGCTGTTTTTGTGGCTGAAATTCATCGGCCCGGAAATCTCCAGCGTTTCGGACATGGCCACTTCCATTTCTTTGTATTCGAAACCGCCGGGCAGGCGCACGATCACGCGCTGCTCATCGCCGGTGGCCGGCACGGTGAGCGGGCGCGAACTGGTGCGGATAAAATTGCCCGCCGCCATGCGCGCACGGCGCGCGTCCTTGTTGAATTCCCAAGTGAACGGGACATACTCGGTCGGGTAACGCGTCGGGCAAATGGCGTTGATGATTTCAAACAAGGTGCCGCCGTTTTTTCCGCTCATGATCGCTTCCAGCGCATCGCGTTGCGCTTTGTCTGCTTTCTCATCGATATAGAATTGCACCTTGCCTTTACCCTCGTGCATCGCGCCCGGCCACCACACCGCGCCGGCCCAATGCAAGCCGTCAAGCGGGATGCCGCCAAAATTTCCTTCCGTAATGCGCATGGCGGCCATGCCTTCACAATTGGCGTGCGGTGCTGGGAAGCCCTGCGTGTCGCACGGGCAACTGGCGAGGCAATTGCAGTTCTTCAGGTATTCGCCCTTCATTTTCCATTTGAACATTTGAATTCTCCTTCTTCATTGCCAGCCGCTTCATGCTTAAGCGGCTTTGGGCATGTCGGCTGATGGCATGCCCGGTTTAAACATTTGCCTGAGTTGCTTGCGCAATTCGGGCGTATCTTGGTGTTTGTGGATGCTTACTGCATGTTGCACCGCGATCTCGAGCAGTTCGTCTGCACTCTCGGCACTGATGGCCACCGTGCATTTACTTTCGCTCGGGAATTCGCGGCAGTCGATGTATAGTCGTTTCATCGCGATCTCCTAAATAAAGGATGTAATACAAACTTCAACACGCCGAGGTTTATTGCCTCAGCGTTCCTTTGAACCAACTTTCTACCGGCGCGGGGTTGCGGCGGAAAAAACCCGGCTTGGGGTAATGCGTATATTTGCCTTCGATTTCCGCGCCTTTCACTGTGCCGTGCCACTGTAACTTGCCATCGGATTCGCTCACGGTTTCAACGTCAAACGTGGCGGCATCGCCGCTGGCGGCGACGGTGTAGGTGCCTTGGCTATAACCATATTGATCGCACGAACTGGAGTGGAATTTGCCCTCTTTAAAGCTGATGACATCGGCTTTTTCGTGGGCGGACTTACCTTTTACACCCAGCTCGGCGACAAAGGTTTTGCCATCTAGCGCGCCGGTTTGCGCCAGCGCAAAGGGTTGAGCTGCAAGAAAAAGCGGCAGTAAAACGGAAATGATTTTGAAATGAAGAGTGAGCGCTTTCATGTTTCCCTCCTGTGCGAAAAAGATCGACAGTTGAGCGGAGAGGAAGCCACGAAGGCCGTATTTGAATGCTATTGCTTGCGCGCCTCAGGCTTCGCTATCACGCGTTCCGAAGCCATGTCACCGATATAAATTATCAAATGACAATTTTATTGTAGATTTTATTTTCTTTTATACAAGCGGATCGGCCTGACGGCTGACGAAAAATAAAATACTGGATTGAATACGCTCAAGCGAAAGCTAGTGGCAATGTATACATTTATTCATTTATTGGACAAACTTAACTATATGATTATTATATATTTTTATAAAAATATTTAACTGACTGGGAAGCCTGCTTAACGCTAAAAAAGCAGGCCGCGTGTTAGAATCTTTCCATTCAATTGCCACGCAAGTGTATTCATTTCTATCGGACGCGGAATCAATGTATCTCGATCATTTTGGCCTCGATTCAGCCCCATTTAATATCACGTCGCAGACGGATTTTTTCTACGACGGCGCAGCGCGCGGCGCGACGCTGGATGCGTTGCTTTATGCGGTGCAACAGGGTGAAGGCATTGTCAAAGTTACCGGTGAAGTCGGTAGCGGCAAGACGATGTTGTGCCGCATGTTGCTCGAATCACTGCCGGATAATGTGGAAACCATTTTTCTGTCGGTGCCGAGTTTGAAGCGCGAAGAAATTGTGCAGGCTTTATGTATCGAGCTCGGGCTCGACATCCAGCATCAAAGCGCTTATCAATTACTCACCCTGCTGCAGGAAAAACTGGTTGATCTTTACGCCAACAATCAGCGCGTGTTAGCGCTGATTGACGAAGCGCATGCAATGCCGGTTGAGTCGCTGGAAGAAATTCGTCTGCTATCGAATCTGGAAAATAGCGACCACAAGCTGCTGCAAATTATTTTATTCGGCCAGCCTGAGCTGGATGATCACTTGCGTTTGCCGCATATGCGCCAATTAAAAGAGCGCATTACCCACAGCTTTCACTTACACCCGCTGCAAAAACCCGAAGTCGGCCCGTATTTAACACACCGCTTGGAAAGCGCGGGCTATCAAGGCCCGGCTTTGTTTTCCGATCAAGGCATCAAACTCATGGCGCGCGCGTCGGAAGGCCTGACACGTCGCATTAATATCATCGCCGACAAAAGTTTGCTCGCCGCCTATTCAGACAACACCTTGAAAGTAACGCCGCAACATGTCCGCTCGGCTATCCGCGACAGTGATTTTCCATTGCCGTCGGAATGGGGGAAACGGCTGACCCTTGGTGCGGCGACTTTGGCGGCAGCCGGGCTGATTGGTTTCGGCTTGAGTAAAATAAACTGGTTCGCACCAACATCTGACTCATCGGCAAAGTCGGTTGCTGCCGCATCGACGGCCAGCAATGAGATCAAGACCCAAACCGATGCAATAGCACCGGAAATGCCGACCGGAGCGGCGCTTGTTCAAGGCACGCCCGAATGGCATGAAAGAAATATTAATAAAAACAATAAGTTATCAAAATATACCGAAGTAGAGCCGACTGAAACATTGCCACTAGCGATTGAGGCTAACATTCAGCAAAATGACTTAAAAACTCCTAACTCCGGCGAAAAAATGCCCAACACCGCTAGCGCTGACGAAAAGTTGGAAAAACCAAGCGTGGCAAAAGGCTTGGATATAAACACAAAACTCAGCACCAACGAAACTCAACCTGAAACGACACCGGGACCCAAAACGGCGCAAGTAAAACCCGATAAAACCTCACTAACTTTGCTTAACACCGCTCAAAAGAGTACTAAAAATAATCAAGCGGACAAAACTGCGCCAATATCAGCCGCGACCAAAGTCGCTGAGCTCATCTTAAGCGCGCCAAGCTCTACAGAAAAAAATCCTGCCGCCAGCATAGATCAATCAAGCGCGGTAACTCCTAACTCGCCGCAGATTTCAGCCCCCTCAAAATGGCTACAAGAACGGATAAGTTTAAGCAAAACCTGGCTGGCATCGCAGGCTTCCAGTCAATGCGTGATTCAATTATTGATCGCCGACATCAATAACCACGGTAACGTGGAATACTTTTTAGGCATGGCGGAGCGCCAAATCGGCGCAAAACAAGGCATTCATGTTTTCCCCAGCGAAATCAATGGGCAAGCAAAATACATAGTGACTTACGCAGATAAACAAATCAGTTGCCAAGCGGCGTTGGAAAAATTACCCGCCCCATTAAAACAATCCAAGCCTTATATACGCAGCGTGGAATTGCTGCGCAACGAGGTGAAATTTCCCGGCTGAATTACCGGAATACGCGCAAACACCCTATAATTAGTCGCACATTCAGTTGGCTAGAATTTTGTCTGTTCACAATAACGCCGCGCGCAAAAAATGATCCTCTTTCCTCATAAAGATGCTGCAATATTTTTTGTCGGATTAAACCTGTTGCTTGCGGGTTGCGGCGTAACGCCGCTTAGGCCTGATCGACATATCCAGGCCGACGTACCCAAAGCTGCCAACATTCCCGAACCGGTACGCAGCGTTCCGTTACCGCCGCCGCCTAAAGCGGAAGCGCGGCCGGAAAAATATTCGGTCGTCGTCAACAACGTGCCGGTGCAACAACTACTCTTCGCGCTTGCACGCGACGCAAAAGTAAATGTGGATATTCACAACGGCATAGAAGGCCAAGTGACCTTGAATGCTATAGACCAAACCTTGGCGCAAATTCTCACGCGCATTGCCAAACAAGTGGATATGCGCTTCGAAATGGACGGCGCAAATTTGGTCGTCATGCCCGATTCACCTTACTTAAAAAATTACATCGTCGATTACGCCAATATTTCACGCAACTCGCGCAGCTCGGTCGGCATCGCCACACAAGTCGCCACTACCGGCGCGGCCTCTGATGGTGCGGGCTCTTCAGCCGGCACTGGCGTGCAAGGCAATAATTCCACCACATCTGTGTCGAATATTTCCAACAACCAATTCTGGGGCACGCTGATCCAGAATATAAAAGATCTGCTGCGCGAAACCGATAAGCAATTTCCCGACGGCAGCACTGAAACGCAGATCTCTCAATCAGGCAATCAACGCGCCGCCGCCAATGCGCCCGCCAGCGTGACGCAAAAAGCCGGCAAAAAATCCACCACGACAGCATTACCAAAAGGCGGCGAGTTTGAAGCAGAACAACAAGGCGGCCTTACCTCGCGCAGCTTTTCTTTTCGCGAAGCCGCGTCAGTCATCGCCAACCCCGAATCTGGTTTGATCAGCGTACGCGCGACGGGCAAACAGCATGAAAAAATTCAGGAATTCCTCGACCAAATAATGGGCGCGGCAAAACGCCAAGTGTTGATCGAAGCAACCATTGTCGAAGTTTTATTGAACGATAATTATCAAGGCGGCGTTGATTGGAGCCGCATCGCACAAGGCGGCAGCGGCGTGACGCTTAGTCAAGCGGTTACCGGCGGCAATCTTTCTACCGCGCCAGTATTCACCATAGGCTATGCCAATCCTACCTCGCGTTTTGGCAATATCGCTGGCGCGGTTAAATTATTATCTTCATTTGGCGATACACGCGTCTTGTCCAGCCCGAAAATAATGGCGCTGAACAACCAAACGGCCATTCTAAAAGTGGTAGACGAAAAAGTTTATTTCACCGTTGAACGTAAGGTAACAGAGGCCACGCTCAACTCTGGACGTACGGTCGATTTTACCAGCACGGTTCACACGGTTCCTGTCGGGCTAGTCATGAGCGTGACGCCGCAGATTAGTGAATCGAGCACGGTATCGCTCAACATCCGCCCAACGATTTCGCGCATCACCAGTTTCGCGGTGGATCCTACCCCCCGATTAACGCCGGGTATCGTGCCTTTCGACAACCTGATTCCCGAAGTACAAACGCGCGAACTGGAATCTTTATTGCGCGTCGATAGCGGACAAATCGTCGTAATGGGCGGCTTGATGGA
>JBEEJL010000205.1:0-7985 GCA_041169175.1 Pseudomonadota bacterium
CCCCGATACACGCGACCGACATTCCATTGCACGCCTTTGTCGGCGATCTCATCGCCGCAACCCAATCGATCGAGAATTTCCAATGTGCGCTTGGCATGACAAATGCCGCGCGAGCCGACGCTGACCGTGTTGTTGTCGTCGAGCAGAACGGTTTGGATGCCATGCAGCGCGAGATCAGCCGCGCAGACGAGACCAACCGGACCCGCACCGACGATGACGACGCGATGATGCGCGGGTTTGTTCGCGCGTTGCTCGGGCGAGGGAACGAAATCAAAAACCGGCTTTTTATGCATTTTAATATTGGGTAATCAGGGCGCTATTCGTGGTGGAAACTATTTCTCCAATATGCCCAGATAAGGCGATGATTGGTTTACATTTACATCTAAATCCCCCCTGGCCCCCCTTTTTCAAAGGGGGGGAATCCGTGTCGCCGTATAGATTCCCCCCTTGGAAAAAGGGGAGGCAGGGGGATTTGCAGTAGTAATTTGGGCATAAGCAATTATGGGTTTTCGCACGCAGTGTTGGCAAGCGTGGTAGTTTTCAGTTAGCCTTGCAGCGCTTCCCACATTTCCTTATCTCTCTGCGCCGTCCAGATACGCGGATCTTTATGGCCGGTCGCTTCGTCGTAAGCGCGGCTCACATCGAACGGTAGGCAGTGATCGAAGATAACCCATTCGCCGAATTGCGGTTTGAGTTTGGCGTAAGTATCTTCATAAATTTTCCGCAGTGGCTGTTTATCCTTCGCGCCTTGTTTAACTGCGTCGAACATTTGCGTCACAAACGCGCGCGTGCCATCCAATCCTTCTTTCACTTGCTGTGCGCCTTTGAGCGCCGCACCGCGACCGGGCACCAAGGCTTCAGGTTTCAACGCAGCAATCGCATCAAGCGTGGCGGGCCAATCTGTGAGATACGCGTCGCCGGTGTAAGGCGTGGCGGCGTATTCGACCAGATCGCCGCTGAACAAAACTTTTTCCTGCGGTAACCACGCCACCGTGTCGCCTTTGGTATGGCCACGACCCAAATGCATGATTTTCACTTCGAGTTTGCCCATATATAAAGTCATCTGGTCGTTGAAGACCAGCGTCGGCCAGGTCAAACCGGGCACCGATTCAACGGCGTTGAACAAACGCGGGAAGCGTTCTACTTCCGATTTAAAATCCGCTTCGCCGCGCTCGACGATGAGTTCATAGGTTCCCTGGCTGGCGATAATTTGTTGCGCGTTGTACGCCGATGCACCCATCACGCGCACTGCGTGGTAATGCGACAACAATACATATTTAATCGGCTTGTCGGTCACTTCGCGGATGCGGCGGATCACGTCTTGTGCCATTACCGGCGTTGCCTGCGCATCGATCACCATCACGCTGTCGTCGCCGATGATGATGCCGGTATTCGGGTCTCCCTCTGCGGTGTAGGCCCAAGCGTGTTCGCTCAGTTGCGAAAAAGTGACTTTTTTAATTTCGAGGTCGGCGTGCGAGGCGAAGGCTTTGCTGGACATGGGAAACTCCTGAATGAAGGTCAAAATTATATCTGCTATTTACCCTCTGCGCAGTGTTGTCGCGATGGTGTATATTAATTGGTAATAATAGGCATGGTAATTATTGCAATGACTTCTCCAGACCAAATAGCCAAACAAAAAGCCGAGCTGCGCTGGGTCATGCTGGATAAGCGCGACGCGCTCGGCGAAGTTAATCGCGCAGAATTCAATCGAATCATCACAAATAAATTATTGGTTTTGCCCGAATATAAAGCAGCTAAAACTATTTTGGCTTATAAAAATATAGGGAGTGAATTTAACACGACAGAATTTATCCGCGATGTGTTGGCTAGCGGTAAAATGCTGGTGTTGCCCAAAGTGAATAAGCAGAAAAAGATTCTCGACACTTATCGAGTTCATCATCCCGATACCCAATTAGTTGAAGGCGTGTGGGGAATCGCTGAACCGGATCCGCAGAAGTGCGAACCGATTTCAATCTGCGAAGTGGATTTTGTGTTAGTGCCAGGTCTCGCGTTTGACGCACAAGGGCAACGTATTGGCTACGGCGGTGGCTATTACGACAAGCTATTAGTTAATAGAAATAAAAATGCACAAATCATCGCTGCGGCGTATTCCATACAATTGGTGGCTAGTATTCCGGCTTTGGCGTACGATCTGAAAGTCGAAAAAATAGTGACAGAAAATTCAATTTAATCAATAGGTTAATAATGACAGCTCAAATCATCGATGGCGTGGAAATCTCAAAAAAATTACGCGCGGATTATTCCAATAGAGTGACGCAACTCAAAGCCAAAGGCATCACGCCCGGCCTCGCCGTCGTCATCGTCGGCAAAAATTCTGCGTCGCAAGTCTATGTGCGCAACAAACATAAAGCCTGCCAGGACATCGGCATGCATTCCGAAGTGCACGAACTGAACGAACACGCGACCGAAGCGATGTTGCTGCAATTCGTCGAAGGTTTGAATAATAACTCGGCGATTCACGGCATCCTGGTTCAACTTCCCTTGCCATCGCACATCGACGAAGAAAAAGTCATCGAACTGATCAAGCCGGAAAAAGATGTCGATGGATTTCACCCCTACAACGTCGGCCGCTTGATGATTGGCGAACCGACCATGCGTTCGTGCACGCCTTACGGCGTAATGAAAATGTTCGAGCATGAAAATATCAAACTCGAAGGCAAAGAAGCCGTCGTCATCGGCCGCAGCAATATCGTCGGCAAGCCGATGGCACTGATGCTCATGGCTGAAGGCGCGACCGTCACTATCTGCCATTCGAAAACGCGCGACCTCGCAGCGCATACCAAACGTGCCGACATCATCGTCGCCGCAGTCGGCAAGCTCAATATGCTCAAAGCCGACATGGTCAAACCCGGTGCCGTTGTTATCGACGTCGGCATGAACCGCACGCCGGAAGGTAAGCTCGCGGGCGATGTGGATTATGCCAATGTAAAAGAAATCGCCAGTCACATCACCCCGGTTCCCGGTGGTGTGGGGCCGATGACGATTACTATGCTGTTGGGGAATACTTTGGCAGCGGCGGAACTTGGCAGTGGGCGTAATAACTAATTTACAGCATCATTTTTCAATTAGTTTGATGGAGCGCGCATGACAAAAATAGTTAAATATAATCAAATACTTACAATAATCATTGCGGATATTTTTCTTTCAGTTCCTAGCTTCGCACAAACACAAGTAGCGCCGCAGCAGATCGAAAAAATCGAAGTCAAAGGTTTGCGCGACCCGGGCATGATGCCGTACAAAGAGGCGTATGCTTATTTGCAAAAAATCAACGCCAACCCGCACGATAAGATTGCCGTGCGTATGCGTGTTGTACCAGTGGATAAAAACCTTTCTCTGCGTGACATAAAAATTACCCTGCAAGGCGATAAAACCAGCCGGGTCATCCCGATTGCTGACGACGGTTTGATTGAAGTGCCGCTGGAAAAAGCCTTGATAGAGGACAACGCAGAATTTATTTCTAACCAAAAAAAGAATTCACTACAGGTGCATGTGAATGTGGATGTCTTGCTGCCGAGCAATGGCGCGCTACGCTATCGCTATTTATCTGACGCGTTGAATCAAGCGCGCGACTCGGTGAAGAGTATCGTGCCGTGGTATGTGCGCTGGCTGGTGCCGAATAGCTGGAATGCAGTTGACATAGAGTTTGCCGAGCCCGGCAAAGCGACGGCAGCGATCATGGCGACAAGCGGCAAGCAGGTGTTTCGCGCGGACAAAGATAAGCTGATCAAATTGCTGCTGGATGATTATTTAATTACTGAGAATCCTGAGGTGGTTTTCTCTACGCCGCCGACACGAATCGGTGCAGGCATGATCAATGATATGTTGAGTTACCAAGCACAAAAATCGGAATAGGCTTCGCGGCAAAAGGTATTCGAATGCATGCCAAAAATAAACGAGCGCGAGGATGATGTCCTCGCGCTCGTTTGCTTGCTCTTAGAGATCTAACGCGTACTTGATGATATCTCCCATGCTTAGTTTTACGCCGGACACCGGAATCAAAGGTTTCCAGTTAGGGTCTTGGCGCAAGTAAGAATGACTGTCGCCGATAACCAGGCCAACAATGGTTTCCGCAACAATGCGCCCGCCGACTGGACCCAAGGTAACGGGAACACGATCAGCTGCCTCTGGCTTATTGGCTTTGCCTTCTTTGACGACGCGCTTTTTCCAACTATCCAGCGCTTCGGCCAAGACATAAAACCACAGCGGTGCATTGCCGGCAAATTTGGTGCTGACTTTTGTGATCGACTTGTTGCGTTTTTCCGCCGGAGCTGTGGTATCTAACGCGTTTTCGAAGGTGGCTTTGCCAATTAGCAAGTCTTTGTCGGCGATGGGTTTGACGCCCATCGCGCGCGCAACGTCTTGTCCCGAAGGCAGACCCATCATCGCGCCGCGTTTGAGATTTCGCTCGCCCAGGTTTCTAACGGCCTTCGGTACAACAGGCAATTCTGGCGGCACTAAAGTTGTGAGTGTCAGCGGCGTACCTTTAGATAAGGCATCAGCGGAAAACTCGGGCAAAAACTCTAACGGATTGACTAGAGCGGTGTCGAGTTTATACGAAGGTTGTACTCTTGCTTTGCCTACTTGCGCAATGGAGTTGTTGATGTCGAAATATAAACTCCAATCAATGGCGAAGTCGGTGGAGGGTTCGTCAAAACCATTGAGTCCGCGTGCTTGCACCCCGGCAAAGATGAAAAAGCGCCCAGCTAAACCACGATCGATTTCATCTTGCGTCGCCGATAAAGGATTTTGTCCGCCTTGGTGGTTAGTGTTCAAGCGATAAATCGGGCGCACCATAGAGTGACCGAAGCGATACGCTGCGGCTGAAAATTCAATCGGAATAAATGACTGCTGCTTGGGATGATAAAAACGCAGCTTGGGTGGATTGGTAAAAATATCGCCAGATTTTAGATGCGGTAAAATCGAATGCTTCATGTCTTCGCCCACCATGCGCGGGAGAAAATCGTTGATCACCACATATTGATAATGCCAGCGCACCATGCGTTGCACCTCGGCAAAGCTCCACTTTTCATTATCTTGGGCAAGTCGGTTATGGAATTGCAGCATCGCGCTTTGCAATTGCGACACAATCACGTTTTCATCATTACGTTTGTCGCCAATCAATGCCCGCGCTTTTGCATTTGGCGCGCCATCGCGGTAGCGAGGTAAATCAAACGTCGATGAGGCTTGTGTGCCCATCGTCATGGCTTTGCCAAGCAGAAATTTTCTTCCATCGTTATCGTACATATAAGGTTGATCACCCGGACCGCGACCATACAGACAGTCGAGATCGAGACGTGGCGTCCGGAAGTTGATGATTCCTTCAGGATCATTTTGCTTTTGCATGCTGCTTTCGGTATCCAATGTCATGTCATGATCGATGAATTGACCTAGATAAGTATAGCCAGCATCAATGCCAGAATTTTCTTCAGCGTCGTCGAAGCGCGATGTCGCCGTGCTGTCTTGCTCTTTTGCGGCGGCGGGCTTGGTGCCGGACGCATCCTTTTCCGCGCCTGCGCTCATGGCGCTTGCCAATGCTTCTAAATCACCAATATCGAACTGTGCTGCCGGCAGGGTTCTGAACATACGTCCGAACCGACCTTCAAAATGGGGCGAGCCGCCTGGCGCGTCATCCCCACGTACACCGCCTCCGTGTCCGCTCGAGTTGGCGGGCCGAGTACCCATTGGGGATAAATTTTTATTACCAAAAAATCTGTGCATGATGTTCTCCTTAAAAAAATAAATTAAAAAAGTTAAACGGTGAAATAAAAGGTGCTGGCAACGATGACGGTCAACAGTGCTGCGGCTGCCAGAGACAAACCGTAAACGATGAGATATTCAGTCAAACTGTCGTCCATATTTTTCACAATAGTTCTCCTCAATTGATTGCCTGAAGCCGATAATTACATCAGGAGGAGTCAATTTATAGCGAGGAGGGTTTGAAAAACAGGCAGTATTGCCACAGGTTTTGTGACAAATTTACAATTTGTTTGGTATTTCGTGATGCTGAGAGGGGTTAAGCTCGTTAGAGCGGTGCTGCACTTATTACCAGGCGGCGGGAGGTTTTTTATGCACGGTAATATGTTTTTCTTGCATCGACAGATAGCCGCCGGTGCTTAAATCTTTCAGGATTCGCGTGACCATTTCGCGCGACGAACCTACCCGGTCGGCGATATCCTGATGCGTGAGTTTTTGTTTGATCACCAGCACATCACCTTCCGGCTCCGCCAACTCAAGCAGCAGACGCGCGATGCGGCCATAGACATCCAGCAACGCTAAGCTTTTGAGATTGTCGCTCGCCACGCGCGCGCGACGAATCAATTTGAAAATTAAGTGGGTGGCGAAATCAGGATGCAGCGATATGAATTCACGTAATTGATTCCCGCTGACTACCGAACAACTGGTCGGCTCCAAGGTGATGGCGGAAGCGGAGCGGGGCTGTCCGTCTAGCGACATTTCGCCAATGTAATCGCCAGCGCCATGCACATTGAACACGACTTCTTTGCCGGCTTGGTTGGCGGAAAATATTTTGATTTTGCCGGATAGAATAATGTAGAGCGAATCGGACACATCACCTTCGTGAATGATGATCGCTTTGGCAGGGAAATGCCGAATGTCGCCTTTTTGCGCGATGGCGACGATCAATTCGTTTTGTAATATTTCAGGCGCTGCAATCAGACTGTTGGACACGCTGCCTCCCAGCTTGTTATGCCAATCAAAAAACCGGCCCTGCTATTTCTTCTCCACACGATGTTTCAAATGAATTATAGCAATGAAAATTGTTTTGCATAAGTATTTGATTATATTAAACTATTTTCACTTCCTCTAAGCGGCGTTAGCGTGCAATGTTTCAAAAATGGTCTATGCTAAAGAACCGTTAGCTGCTGTCAAATCCACAACACCAGATCCGAGTCCATGTCGAATATAAATAATTGGTTATTAGAGCTGGGCTTGGCGCAATACGCGCCGAGCTTTGAGCGTAATGCCATCACCCCCGACTTGCTGGAAAAACTGAACGATAGCGATCTGAAAGAGCTCGGTGTGGATTTGCTCGGTCATCGTAAGCGCTTATTGCAAGCGATCGAATCGTTGCAAAAAAATAGCGTTCCTGCGCCTGCTGGCAATAAGCGTTCAACACAACTAGGCCATGCATTGGCCCAGCCGGATGCTAGCGACAATACCTTGGCAGCAGCGGGCGAGCGACGCCAAATCACGGTTCTATTTTGCGATCTAGTGGACTCCACGCAAATGTCAGCGTCCATGGACCCTGAAGATATGCGCCAGATTATTCAGACTTATCACACCGTATGCCAATCAGTGATTGAATCGTATGGCGGCAAAGTCGCGCAATTTCTCGGCGACGGCGTTATGGCTTATTTCGGCTGGCCTATTGCGCATGAAAACGAAGCCGAGCGCGCATTGCGTAGCGCGCTGGAATTGGTGACGGCGATTAAAGCGGTGCAAACCAATAGCACGCCGCTGCAAGTGCGGATTGGTATTGCCAGCGGCCCAGTCGTGGTGTCGAGAACAAATGGCGCGCGCAATAATATTATGTTGGCAGTCGGTGAAACGCCCAATCTGGCCGCTCGATTGCAAACGCTAGCGGAAGCAGGCCACATCGTCGTCGCGCCATTGACGCGCAAGTTGGCAAAAAATTTATTCCGTTACAGCGATAAAGGTTTGCAACAACTTAAAGGCATTCAGGCGCCGATGCAAATTTGGCAATTAGAAGGTGAAGAGATTACATCGGGCCGTATAGCGGGCGAAGATGCCGCGCATACGGCTTTTGTCGGGCGCGAAAGCGAAACGGCGCAGCTCAAGCAATTGTGGAGCCATATCCTGCTCGGCCAAGGTAAAGTCGTCGTCTTAATTGGCGAGCCCGGCATTGGCAAGAGTCGCACCGCGCGCTTGCTGGAAGAACATATTGCGAATGAAGACCACGCTTGTTTACGTATGCAAGCGTCGCC
>JBEEJL010000206.1:0-7064 GCA_041169175.1 Pseudomonadota bacterium
TCAGGAAGAAATGCCAAAGCTACAAACCAATTTATTGCACATTCAAACTACCCGCCCAGAATTGTTTAAGGGGCAAGCATGATACTAAAATGTATAAATTTATTGAACAATGATTGGAGTCAATCATGAAGCTGGTTAAAAACTCCGAACCTAGCAGCAACGGTATTTCGTCCGTGCAGGACATCATCGCCGACATCAAAGCGGGCAAGATGGTGGTGTTGGTGGATGAAGAAGACCGCGAGAACGAGGGTGATTTGGTGATGGCGGCGGAGTTTGTTACGCCGGCCGCGATTAACTTTATGACCAAGCATGCGCGCGGCTTGATTTGTTTGACGCTGACGGAAGAGCGTTGCAATCAGCTTAACTTATTGCCGATGGCGACGGACAATCGCTCGCCGATGGGAACCAATTTTACCGTCTCGATTGAAGCCGCCAAGGGTGTGACGACGGGTATTTCGGCGGCTGATCGTGCCTGCACCATTCAAGCGGCGGTCGCGCAGAATGCGAAGCCGAGCGACATTATTCAGCCAGGCCATATATTCCCGATCAAGGCACAAAACGGCGGTGTGCTAGTACGTGCAGGCCACACCGAAGCGGGTTGTGACTTGGCGCGCCTTGCAGGATTAATACCGGCGGCAGCGATTTGTGAAATTCTCAAAGACGACGGCGAGATGGCACGTCTGCCGGATTTAATTGAATACGCCAAACAACATCAATTAAAGATAGGCACGATTGCCGATTTGATTCATTATCGTAGCGAGACGGAAAAGTTGGTCGAGCGTGTGGCGGAAAAAAATATTCAGACGCGTTATGGCGTATTTAAGTTAGTCGCTTATCACGACAAGACGGCGAACGAAACGCATCTCGCGTTGGTGAAGGGTGCGCCGCAAGCCGATAAGGAAACGCTGGTTCGCGTACACGAGCCATTGAACGTGATGGACTTGCTCGATGAAACCGACGATCTACACAGTTTCGGTTTGCATCCCGCGATGAAAATTATTGCTGAATCGCAAGCGGGCGTGATTGTTTTACTGCGTCGTGCGCAGAGCGCGCAAGATATTTTGCAGCGCATTTTACCCAAGCAACAAAAGCAAACTGGCGAAGTGAAATGGGATTCGCGCATTTACGGTATCGGCGCGCAGATTTTGCGTGATTTGAATGTCGGTAAAATGCGCCTGTTGGCTAAGCCGCAAAAAATGCCCAGCCTGGCGGGTTTTGAGCTGGAAGTCACCGGTTATTTTTCAAATGATAAGCAATAAATTAAGGGAAACAAGTGAATCACATTGCAACTGATCTGAATGGACAAAGCTTGAGTATCGGCATTGTCATGAGCCGTTTTAACCATAAAGTCGGCGACGCATTGCTCGCCGCATGCACCAATGAATTACACAAACATCAAGTCAACAAAAACAATATTGCGCTGGTGACCGTGCCCGGTGCGCTCGAAGTGCCGTTGGCGTTACAAGTGTTGGCGCAAACGCGCAAGTATCACGCGCTGATTGCGCTCGGCGCAGTCGTGCGCGGCGAGACTTATCATTTTGAAGTCGTCTCGAATGAATCGGCGGCGGGCATTATGCAAGTGCAACTCGACACCGGCGTGCCGGTTGCTAATGCGATTCTTACTACTGAGAACGATGAACAGGCAATGGCGCGTGTTGCGGAAAAAGGCGCGGATGCTGCGCGCGTCGCGATTGAAATGGCGAATCTTGTTGGTAAGCTAGTATGAAGTCGTCGCGCAGGCGCTCGCGCGAATTCGCGCTGCAAGCACTTTACCAATGGCAACTGAATGGCAGCAACGCGGATACCTTGATAGCGCAACTTTCCGAAGGTGAAGGCTATGCGAAAATAGATCAGCCGTATTTCGCTGAGTTAATTAAAGGCACGATTGCTTCCGCTGCAGATCTTGAACAAAAAATTTCACAACACGTTGACCGTCCGTTGAAAGAGCTCAGTCCGGTTGAGTGCGGCATTTTGATGTTGGCTTGTTTCGAGCTGACAACGCAGTTGGATGTGCCGTACAAAGTGATTATCAACGAAGCGATTGAGTTGGCTAAAACCTTTGGCGGGACGGACGGACATAAATATGTAAACGGCGTGCTGGATAAAATTGCACCGACTTTGCGCGGTGATGAGATTGCGCACGCGCGACCGACGGCAAGACGTAAAGCGTAAAATTATGCTGTCGTTGCTGCCAAAACAAAAGTACATCTCGCAATAGCTTTTGTTGTTTTATATCGAAGAAAGTAATCCCTTCCCCTTCAAGGGGAAGGCTAGGATGGGGATGGGTGTATTTGGGGATTTGCGAAAACCCATCCCCACCCTAACCCTCCCCTTGAAGGGGAGGGAATGTTGATAAAATAGCTTTCAGTGAAGAAAATATTTCCCCCAGCGATATTCCCCCATGACTTCCGAATTCGACATCATTCGCCGCTATTTCACCCGCGAAAATTCTGCTGTGCTGAGCGTGGGTGATGACGCGGCGTTGATAGAAGTTACTTCAGGTCACCAGCTCGCTGTTTCTACCGACATGCTGGTGTCGGGCCAGCATTTTTTCGTTGATGCCGATCCATTCAAACTGGGCCACAAATCTCTCGCGGTCAATCTTTCGGATATGGCGGCGATGGGCGCAGTGCCGCGCTGGGTAACACTGTCACTCGCACTGCCAGAGATAAATGAAAAATGGTTGGAGCAATTTTCAACCGGTTTTTTTCACTTGGCGGATAAATACAAAGTAGCGTTGATTGGCGGCGACACCACTAAAGGGCCGCTGAATATTTGTGTCACCATCGTGGGCGAAACCAAACCCGGCGAAGCATTGCGCCGCGACGGTGCAAAAGCGGACGATGAGATTTGGCTGTCGGGAACCATCGGCGATGCGGCGTTAGCCTTAGCCGCTTTGCAAAATCGGATCTCGCTACGGGCGGATGAGTCGGCGTTTTGCGCGCAAGCTTTACATACGCCGCAGCCGCAAGTGGCCTTAGCTCTTGCGCTACGCAGTATCGCGAACAGCGCGATTGATATTTCTGATGGCTTGTTGGCTGATCTCGGGCATATTCTTCAGCGTTCAAAAGTAGGCGCGGAAATTTATTTCGATAAACTGCCGACTTCGAGCATTATGCAAAAAAAATTAGCCGACCCGATTGCGCAGCACTGCTTGCTGGCGGGCGGCGATGATTATCAATTGTGTTTTACAGCGCCAGTCTCACTGCGCGAGCACGTCATCAGGGCGGGGAAAAGTACGAATGTTGCTGTCACTTGTATTGGTCGCATAACGGCTGGCAAAGATCTCATTTTATTGGATGCAAACAATCGCCCGATGACATTTCACGCTAAAGGTTTTGACCATTTTGCAAAATCCTGATTTCAAATTCATCAGCGCCTCGGTTGCGCGCTTTATTGCGTTTGGTTTCGGCAGCGGCTTGAGCCCTAGAGCGCCGGGTACGGTCGGCTCTTTGGTCGGGGTCGTGCTGTTTTTTTTGTTGGCGCTATTTTTAAGCAGCAACATCATTCTGGGTTTGCTGGTTTTCTATTTTGCCGTTGGCGTGTGGGCTTGCGAAATAACCGGGCGCGACCTCGGCGTGGCGGATCACGGCGGGATGGTGTGGGACGAAATTGTGGCAATGATGTTGGTGCTGGTGTTTACCCCCGTCGGTCTTGTTTGGTATGGCTTGGCATTTGCGCTGTTTCGCTTATTCGATATATGGAAACCTTTCCCGATTAGCTACTTAGATAAAAAATGTAAAGGCGGTTTTGGCGTGATGATTGATGACATTGCTGCCGCGCTTTTTGCCATTGCGATTATTTTTGCAGTACGTGAATACTTTGCCATGATGGAACGCGTCTAGATTTGTAACTAATTGATTTAATTGAGATATTTATGAATACGCCGTGGCCTTATCCAAAATTATTTGCTCATCGCGGTGGCGGCGCTCTCGCACCGGAAAATACGCTCGCGGGCATGCGCATGGCGGCGACGCAGAAATATCAGGCGGTTGAGTTTGATGTCAAGCTCGCAGCTTGCGGTACTTTGATTGTGATGCATGACGACACGCTGGATCGCACCACCAACGGCAACGGATTAGTCGCCGATACAAGATATGAAGATATTGCCAAGTTGGATGCGGGTTCTTGGCAAGCTGAAAAATTTGCCGGCGAGCGCGTGCCGACGTTTGTGGCGTTAGCAGAGCTTTGTATCGACTTGGGTTTGCTATGCAATGTAGAAATCAAACCTAACGCGGGACAAGCGCACGAAACCGGCGCAGCTGTTGCGCTGGCATGTAAAAAAATCTGGGCCGACAAAAAATATTTGCCCTTGCTGACGTCATTCTCCTATGACGCGCTGGCAGCAGCGCAGGCCGCGGCGGCGGAATTTCCGCGCGGAATATTATACGAACAGCTTCCTGCGGAATGGAAAATACAAGCGAAAGAGTTGGATTGCGCCTCGGTGAATTGCCATCACGCGCAGGTGAGCGTAGATCAGATTCAAACTATTCGCGCTGCAGGTTACCGGATGATTTGCTATACCGTGAATGAGGTAGCGAAGGCACGTAAATTATTTGCTTGGGGCGTGGATGGCATTTTTACCGATAATTTAGTTGAAATGAAAAGCTTAAAAATCTAAAGCAGATTGTTCGCTCTGCTTATTCCATTTGCACCGGTTCAATCTCATCCGCCAATGCAAAGCCAAACACTTTTGCATAAAAATATAGCTCCGCTTCCAGCGCGCGCTGAATATTTGCCGCCTGACGAAATCCATGTTGCTCGCCCTCGAACGGCACATAAGCGGTCGGTATGCCGCGCGCTTTTAGTATATTGGCCATGCGCTCGGATTGATTCGGCAATACCACTTTATCTTCCAAGCCTTGAAAAAAAATCACCGGACAAGAAAGTTGTTCGGCGTGATGGATCGGTGAGCGGGCGCGATACAGCGCTTCGCTGCGCCCGCCGATCAGGCGCGCTTCGTAACGTGACTCAAATTTATGCGTATCCTGCGCCAGCGCGGCTACATCGCTAATGCCGTAATAACTTGCGCCAGCTTTGAAGACTTTATGGAAGGTCAGGGCGCATAAAGTGGTATAGCCGCCGGCGCTGGAGCCGCGAATGATCAGACGTTCGCCATCGACTAATTTTTGTTGCACGAGGAATTGTGCGCCAGCTATGCAATCTTCCACATCGGCGATACCCCACAAGCCGTATAAGCTGCGACGATAATCGCGCCCGTAGCCGGTGCTGCCGGCGTAGTTCACATCGAGCACCGCGAAGCCCCGGCTGGTCCAGAATTGGGTGGATAATTTCAGCGCAGTTGTCGCGGCCGCCGTCGGGCCGCCGTGGCTAATCACGATCAGCGGCGGTAACTCAGTTTGGTTGAGTGAATAATCCGGATTACACGGCGGATAAAAAAATCCGTGCGCGGTGCGTTTGCCCTTACTGGCAAAGGAAATGTTACGTGGTGAGGACAAATACTGTTTGTCGAAAGGCAGCGAAATGGAAGATTGAATCATTTTAGTAGAATGATTATTAGCCTCCAGCATAACAATAGCGGGTGACTGCGCCGGGCCTGCAGCATGAAATACGACTTGCCCCGACCCCGCGCGCAAATATTGTATGTCGGTAAAGTCTGTCGCTATCGTTTCCAGTTGGCCCGACTCAATGTGAATTTTGCCTAGCTGCCAGGAACCGTTTTGGTTGTAGGCGCATACGATTTCATGCGCCGAAATAAAACCATATTGCGACATGCAAGTCTGCCAGTGCGGATAAGCGAATTCCGCTTGCAGGGTACAAACGGCTTTAGTTTGCTTTGCGGCATAACGATAGATATTCCACCAACCGGTCTTGTCCGAGACAAAGTATAAAATGCCCTCCGGCGACCATTCGGGTTGTGCGATAGATTCGTCGTTATCGCCAGCGATTTTGATCGGTTCAGTAAGCGAGCCGTCGGCCAGAAAATCTGCCAGCCACAATTCCGTTGCATCCCACGGCATGTCTGGATGGTTCCAGCTTATCCACGCCAGTTGCTTGCCATCGGGGGAGAGGCGCGGCGCGGAATAAAAATCGGCACCGCTAACGAGGACACTGGTTTTACCATTGGCTAAATCGATACTCACCATTTCGTTGATGGCTTCTTTGCCGCTATGGCTGTGATCCTCGCGCACGCAAATGAGCCGGTTGCGAGCAAGGTCAATTTGCATATCGGCGTAACGCCATAGGCCTTCTGCGGTTAATGGCGTGGGGAGTTTATTTTCTAATTGTTGATAAATGCGCTGGTCGGCAAAATTAGAAAAATAAATCACGCCATTTTTAACCGCATACGCGCCGCCGCCATATTCATGCACGCGTGTGCGAATATTGTAGGGGGCAGGCGTCAGCTCGGAAATAATCCCTTGCGCATCGCGACGCATCAGCACTTGTCTGCCGCCTTGGTTCGGGCGGCTTTCCAGCCAATAAAGTTCGTCGCCGTCAATGGCGGTCAAGCCCAGCGTAATCGCGCCGCTGCTGATGAGTTGTGCGCTGACAGGAGATTTCCAACTTGCGTAAGGTGCGCTAACGGACATTTTTTGCGATTGCATATTGATTATTTCATAACTATAACTGATATACGGAAAACAGAAATGGAGGTTGTCATGTTCAAACACATATTACTGCCGACCGATGGTTCCGAGCGTTCTGAATTTACCACGGCGAAAGGCGTGGAGATGGCGCGCGAGACGGGCGCGCGCGTCACGGCGCTGCATGTGATGCCGACCTATCCGCTAATTGCGTATGTCGATTGGGGGCCGATCGATCCGCTGACGGAGGAGCGCTTTCAGCAGGAAGCCAAGCAGCGCGCGGAAATGTATTTGGACCACGTTAATACCATGGCGCGACAAGCCGGCGTGCCGTGCCTAATCGAATCGCGCAGCAGTGATCATCCGTGGGAGGCGATTATTGAAGTGGCGAAAGATAAACATTGCGATTTGATCTTCATGGCGTCGCACGGACGACGCGGCTTGGCCGGCTTGTTGATGGGGTCGGAGACGAATAAGGTATTAACCCATACGGATATTCCGGTGCTGGTGTGGAGATAG
>JBEEJL010000207.1:0-4569 GCA_041169175.1 Pseudomonadota bacterium
CGCGAATCGGATTTTGTTTTGCTGCAATTACCCTACACCAAAGAAACCCATCATCTTATCGGCGTGCGCGAACTCGCACTGATGAAACCGAGCGCGATGTTGATCAACGTCGCACGTGGTGGCGTGGTCGATGATGCAGCCTTGGTCGATGCGCTGAAAAATAAGCGCATTGCCGGCGCAGGGCTGGACGTATTTGAAAACGAACCGAAATTAAATCCGGGCTTTTTGGATCTGAAAAATGTCGTCATGGTGCCCCATGTCGGCAGCGCCACGCTGGCGACGCGCAAGGCGATGGCGATGACGGCGGCAAATAATTTGATCGCCGCATTGTCGGGGAAAACGCCGCCGAACCTGGTTAATCCGGAAGTGCTGAAAAAGTAGGGTAATTGCCTAGGGATTACAAGCCAAACCCCTACCATGCCCGCTACGTTTTACAACCTATAATACAAAAGTAAAATTGGAATAAATTATGGAGAAAGAAATGATCACAACAATTGGTTTTGTCGGCCTCGGCATCATGGGCCGCCCGCAGGCGCTTAATTTAATCAAAGGCGGCTACAAACTTAACGTGTTTGCGCGTCGTCCGGAATCAATGGAGCCCTTACTTGCAGCAGGTGCCACAGGCCGCAGCAGCGCAAAAGACGTCGCCGCTCATTCTGATATCACCTTCATCATGGTAGCGGATACGCCGGACGTAGAAGAAATGATCCTCGGCGATCTCGGCGTAATTCACGGCGCCAAGCCCGGCTCCATCATCGTCGATATGAGCACTATCTCGCCGTCCGCCACGCGCAACATGGCAGAAAAACTCGCCTCACGCGGAATCGACATGCTCGACGCACCAGTATCCGGCGGCGAAGTCGGCGCGATTAACGGCACGTTGTCGATCATGGTCGGCGGCAAACAAGACGCGTTCCAGCGCGTCAAACCACTGTTCGATTGCATGGGCAAAAACGTCGTGCATATCGGCACTAACGGCGCCGGACAAGTCTGCAAAGCGTGTAATCAAATCGTCGTCGCTGTCACTATCGAAGCCGTCAGCGAAGCGCTAACCTTCGCACGCAAAAATAATGTCGATGCCGCCAAAGTGCGCGAAGCCCTGATGGGCGGATTCGCCGGCAGCAAAATCATGGAAGTCCACGGCAAGCGGATGCTCGACAACGACTTCAAACCCGGCTTCAAAGTGAAGTTGCATCAGAAAGACATGAACATCGTCATGCAAGCCGCCAATCAACTCGGCCTCGCGTTGCCTGCTGCATCATTGGTGTCGCAACATCTGAATGCGCTGATGGGTGCGGGCGATGCTGAGTTGGATTCATCGGCGATTGTTAAAGTTATCGAGAATATGAATCGGTAATTTTTTGTAGGGTAGTTAAGCAATTTTGTAGGGTGCGCCGTGCGCACGCGTAAGTCTCTCAATCGAACCCTTAATATATGAGATAGAAAACGTCCAAGCTCCTTCCCCCTTGACGGGGGAAGGTTGGGATGGAGGTGAATGTTGGTCGTTGATGGTCTGATAATTTCGAGCCCCTGAATAGGCATGCCGGGGGTAGCCCGGCGGCTAGTCACTTTTTTGCTTCGCCAAAAAAATAAGAAAAAAGGCGAACCCGCCGCGCCGCTTTTTGTTTTTGTTTTTTTGTCGCCGCTATTTCTGCTGACTATCGGGCGGCGAGCACAATCTCGCTCTCACCTTCATTTGAAATCTTACTCACCGCGTAGCTCAGACATGTGCTCGCCGACTGCCCCCGATAGGCGGCAAAAATAGCCGCGGCGCAGAAGGATAGGCTTTATCTTTCTTCGTATTTACATCGCGTAGCGTACGCACTGCGCACGATCAAATATTCATGCGCGAACGGCGTGTTGTGTTCGAACGGGCATTTTCGTGCGCAGTGCGCACGATACGGAGGGGCGCGCGCACGCGAACACTGTAAGTTTGAATCGCTGGTTGCCTAACAAACCGCTACGCGTGCGCGCGGCGCACCCTACGAAATTTGTTGTTAAGCCAGTTTTTCCACCTGCACCAGTGCGTCGTAAAACGTCGCGGCTGCGCCTAAATCGGTAAGCGCCTGCGAAGTGACTTCATTGGCGTTGCGGCCGTCGGGTGATAATTTTTTCCACCAGATCGATAGTGCGATGACCAGGCCTTGGCGGGCTTTGTCAGTCACCCGCGCTTTGACGTTGAACGAGCCGCGGTCATTGAATATTTTTACCAAGTCGCCATCGATGATGTTGCGTGTCGCTGCGTCGGCAGGATGGATTTCCAGATGCGGCTCTTTTTCTTCCTTGAGAAAAATCGGCAAATTGGCGAAAGTGGAATTAAGAAAATTGCGCGCTGGCGGCGAGATAATTGCCAGCGGATATTTTTTCGCTAGCTCGGGGGAGGACTGCAAGGATTCGCGCGGAGGAATGTAAGTTGGTAGCGGATCGAGTCCCTGCGCTTGCAATGTCGCGCTGTAAAACTCGCATTTACCCGAAGGCGTCGGGAAACCGCCGTTGGCAAATGGCGCAAATTTTTTGTCCACGTTGAGACGTTGCCAGCCTTGTTGTTTCAATGTTTCCCACGAAATACCTTGCATGTTTTTATGCTCGGGCAAGAATGCGTTGCGCGCAATGTCATCGTCGCTTTCCTTGAAACACGCATCGGCAAAACCCATGCGCGCGGCGAGGAGACGGAATACTTCGCTATTGGCTTTGGCTTCGGCGAGCGGCGCAATGGATTGATTATTCGCCAGTGCATACAGATGACCGTAAGACTTGTGCACATCGACTTGTTCCAGTTGCGTCGTCGCGGGTAAAAGAATGTCAGCGTAGTCGGCGGTATCGGTCTGGAAGGAATCGTGTACTACGGTAAATAAATCTTCGCGCGCAAAACCGGCAATAACTTTACGCGATTCAGGCGCGACGGCGACCGGGTTGCTGTTGTAAACATAGAGTGCGCGCACCGGCGGATCAGCTTGCAACAATGCATCGCCGATGGCGGACATATTGATGGTGCGCGGACTATTCCAAATTAAATCCGGTCGTTGCAGTGCTTCGGTGTTGACACCGTAAGTCCCCGAAGTCGAAAGCAAAATACCGCCCGCCGCATCGCGCCACGCGCCGATGAGCGCAGGCAAACACGCGACGGTACGTACAGCCATGCCGCCACCGGCGTGACGTTGCATGCCGTAGTTCAAACGAATCACGGCTGGTTTCGTCGTTGCGTAATCGCGCGCGAGCTGAATAATTTTTTCTGCGCTAAGTCCGCATAATTTCGCGACGACTGTTGGCGAATATTCTTTCACACGTTGCTTTAACTGCTCATAGCCAATAGTAAATTGTTCAATATAATCAATATCTTGAATGTTATCAGCAATGATGACATGCATCATACCTAATGCGAGGGCCGCGTCGCTGCCGGGAATGATGGCGAGATGTTCGTGACATTTTTCTGCAGTGAGTGAACGATAGGGATCGATGGCGATTAACTTAGCCCCGCGTCGTTTCGCTTCCTGTACGCGCGACCATAAATGCAAATTGGATACGATGGGATTGGAGCCCCAGATGATAATCAGTTTTGCATTTTCAAATTGCTCAACATCGGTGCCAATTGCTGCGCCGATGGTGGCTTTGTAGCCAGTGAAGCCCGCCGTCGCGCAAATGGTGCGATCCAGTAACGATGCGCCAAGCTTGTGGAAAAAGCGCCGGTCCATCGACTCGCCCTGTACTAAGCCCATCGTCCCTGCGTAACTATAAGGAACAATCGACTGTGGATTATCTTGCGCGATGGTTTTGAAATTTTTCGCTATCGTGTCGAGTGCTTCGTCCCACGAAATACGCGCGAACTTGCCTTCGCCTTTTTTGCCGATGCGCTTCATCGGGTATTGCAAACGTTGATCGGAATAAGTGCGGTCAAGATAGCGCGCAACTTTCGTGCACAGCGTGCCTTGTGTAGTGGGATGATCCGGCGCGCCTTTGACTTCAATCGCCACGCCGTTTTCCACCGTCACCAACATCGCGCAAGTGTCGGGGCAATCATGTGGACAAGCCGCGCGCACGATGGTGCGTTGTTCAAAACTTGAAAAGCTGATGGGATTTGCCATGACTGATGCCTGCATACGATGGAGCTATTTTACCGCTTGTGTAAGCGGATATATACAAGGGTTTGATCTGGCCAAGTTAGTTTCATACAGGCTTATCGGTTAATTTTCAGGAACTAGGGTAATAAATCACACTTTTCTCAGCTTGCTTTCACCACAAAGGATGCTATTACTTAGTTAAGCAGATTTACTTTTTCTGTTGGAAGAAATGAAGAACTACCAAAAGCCAGGGAGCGTTCATGCCTTATTCCTATTCTAAGTTGCGTAAAGTATCTGTTGCCGTTTGTTTAAAGAGCTTACTTGTATTGAGTGCGCTAGGCATTTCTGGCTGCGCATCGACGCAACTTAGTGTGAGCAAACCCGATCCAGAAAAAATTTGTCACGCTAATGTCACTGCGCAAGTGGTGGCATTAGAGCAGGTCTATTACTACAATCGTTTCGGTAGTTTCAATCCGGCTGGTATGGTGTATGCGCTACGCCGAGATGTAGT
>JBEEJL010000208.1:0-3502 GCA_041169175.1 Pseudomonadota bacterium
ACTCTTCGCCTTGCGGCACGATGCGCACGCCTTTGGCGATGGTGACCGCTACAAATATGAGAATAATAATTGCCAGTGCCGAGAGTTCCATCATTGTGTCCTTTAGTATTGGTTTTTCAGGCGGCGATAACTTTGAGCAAATTGCCATCCACAGATATTACGCGCACACGTTCACCGGCGGCGATGTCGGCGTCGGCAAACGCTTCCCATTTATCGTCGCCCAAAATGGGCTTTTGAAATTGCACCAGGCCTTTGGCGTAGGGCTTGATGTCGCGCGCGACCAAGGCGATTTCGCCGTGAAACGCATCTTGCGAAATGGCGGTTTGGTTTTTTAATACATGCGGCTTGAAAAATTTGAACCACGCCAGCACAAACGCCAGCGATGACAGCGCCCATAGAATCATTTGCGCGGAGAAAGATAGTGCGGGAAACATCAGCATGATTAAGCCGACAATGACGGCACCGAGACCGAACCAGAGAATAAAAAATGAAGCGAAAAATAATTCGCTGACCATCAGCACTAAGCCTGCAGCAAGCCAGGTTATCCAGTTCAGATCCACTCGTGCCTCTTTACTTGTTCAATTAACACATAGTTTAGCGTATCTGCAAAACAACGCGTGACGAGAGTAAAAATTCTTGCGGCTATGGCGCAAGCCGTGACAGCTGGTTAGCAGATGTGCCACAACTAAAATAGCGACATATTTTAACTATTTGATTATATTGAATAATTTATAATGAATTGTTGGCATGTTGTTTGCCTTTTTACATGCGAGCGGCTGACATTATACGAATTGCCTGGCCGCACATTCTGCTACTCCTCCGAGAGCGGTTCCCCCGCCGCAAGGGCGGGGGCTTTTTTCGCCTTTATTTTCAATGGTAAATCCTGCCTGCTGCAGCACGGAATGTGGTATCTTTTTTCTGTGTATTGGTTCAGAGGACTGCATGGGATTTTTATCACTGGCTGCCGCATTATTGGCGCAATATTTTCGTTCATATAGCGCGGCTAATCCGTTTCAAGCGGCATTTCGCGCTTTAGCGGTTTTTCTCGAGCGGCAATTTAATGCCGGCAAACGGCATTACGGCGTGATGGCGTGGTTCGCCGCTGTGCTGTTGGTGGTGATGGCAGTCGTGTTTATGTATGCATTTATCTATAACGCCGGCCCGATCGGAAAACTGCTGGCGCTGATCATCAATGCCGCCGTGCTGTATTTCGCGTTACGTTTCCGCACTACCAGTTTGCAATTGCGCGCCGTGCAACAAGCCTTGCAGCGTGAGGACATCGATGACGCACGGACAAAATTGGGTGAGTATCTGGATCGCAGCGTCGTGTTGTATCAGCGCGATGAATTGAGCCGCGTCACGATTGAGCAGATTTTATTGTCGGCGCATAAAGATTTATTCGCGCCGATGATTTGGTTTCTGGTGTTGCCAGGCCCGCTAGGTCCGCTGTTTTATATTTTAACGCGCGAATTGGCGGACACTTGGTCGCACAATGAGTTGGCAGCGGAAACCGCCGATCAAGCGACAACTGCACCGCCGTTCGGCCATTTCGCCCAGCAAATGTGGGAGTGGATTGATTGGGTGCCGCGCCGTATTACTGCGCTGAGTTTCGGTATCGCCGGTGATTTTCAAGACGCGATGGAATGCTGGCGCGCGCAAGCGCAGACTTGGCCGAATGCGAACGACGGCATTGTGCTCACCAGCGGCGCGGGCGCGTTGGAAGTGCGTTTAGGCCATCCCCTCACCACGGCTACTGGTGCAGATTACCGCCCCGAAATCGGCACTGGGGAACACGCCCAAGCAGATTTTGTCGAAAGTTCTGAAGGTTTGGTCTGGCGCGCATTGGCTTTATGGCTGGCCGTGCTAGTGTTGATCACTTTGGCCAGCGCGATCACTTTTGTCACCACCAATTTTTCGCTCTAAGCAAGCGAAAAAAGAAAGAGCAGACTATGAAATATTTAGCACGCATAAAAATACTCAGCGCGATGGTCCTGCTGCTTGCCCTGCAAGGCTGCATCAGCACCATTGTTGGTACGGTCGTCGATACCGCGATAGAAGTAGTGAAAGTGCCGTTCAAAGTGGGCGGCGCGATTATTGATGCAGCGAGCAGTAAAGAAGAAGATAAAAAAACCAAGCCGGAAAAAGAGTAAACCGCTTATTTCTTGCTGCCTAAAGACGGATTCATGGCGCGTAATGCGTCATGGTGGGCGAGCAGATTACGGTAAAATTTCAAACGCCTTTCGCTTACCTCCGGCGAACTGGTAATGGCGCAGCCCGGCTCCTGCAAATGGCGGCAATTGCTAAAGCGACATTTTCCAATCAGCGGTCTGAATTCCGGCATGGAATAAGTAATGTCGTCGTCATTCAAATGAAACAAGCCGAATTCCTGAAAGCCAGGCGAGTCGATCAGTTTACTGTCAGCGTCGATGTGATACATCTGCGTCGCCGTCGTGGTGTGTTTGCCCGAATCCAGTGCAGTTGAAATTTCTCCGGTGCGCGCTTTCGCATCGGGTAACAAGGCATTGAGCAAAGTCGATTTACCCATCCCCGATTCACCGAGCAGCACACTGGTTTGGCCGGCAAGAAGCGCGCGCAACGGCGAGATATCCTGCTGCGCCGAGATGACTAATAATTTATAACCGAATTTTTCATATATCGCCAATGCCTCGACCGCGCGCTTGGTTTCGGCGACCAGATCGGCCTTGTTCAACACGATCAACGCGCTGATTTCGGCCGCTTCTGCGGCGAGTAACGCGGCATTGAGTATATCTTCGTTGTAACTCGGCACGGATGCAATGACGATGACTACTTGCGTCACGTTGGCGGCAAACAGCTTTTCGCGGAACGGGTCGGAGCGATAGAGCAGGGAACTGCGCGGCAGAATAGTTTCGATGACGCCTTGGTTACTTTTCGCAGGGGTAATGTCCACTTGGTCACCACAGGCAATGCCGGTTTTGCGGCCGCGCGTGGTGCAGGGGATTATTTTTCCGTCAGTCATTTGCACATCGCAATGTCTGCCGTAAGTGCCGACGACTAAACCACGCGATATAACTGAGCCTGTAGCTTTAGCGGTTTTCAGGTCAGATTTCCGTCAGCGCATCAAGTTTGGCGGCACAAATAAAATCGTTTTCCGATAAACCTTTGATTGCGTGAGTGATGTAGCTGACTACACATTGGTTGTATGAGACGATTAAATCCGGATGATGATCTTCGCGATTCGACACCCAAGCGCTGGCGTTAACGAAGGCCATCGTTTGATAATAATCTTTGAAACGAAATGTTTTGCGCAATACGCCTTCGCTGATTTCCCAGCCGTCGAGTTTTTTCAATAGTGCTTCTGCTGCGTTAGTGGTTAACGCAGGCATGCCGCCTTCGCAAGGCACGCAGCGTTTTCTGAGTAAATTGATATATGCCATAAGTATTTGATTTATATGAATATTTAGCTATGCGCCATATTGCGTAAATTCGCCACTCGGATCGCGGCGGGCGGATGCGAATCGTA
>JBEEJL010000209.1:0-2735 GCA_041169175.1 Pseudomonadota bacterium
GGACTTCTTCGCCCAGTTTGGCGAAATCGGCGGACAGAATACTGGGGGCAATGCGATGAGTGGTCATGGCGAGCACTTTATTGTTGAATAATGCTTATCTTACCGGCAATTAGGATACGGCGACAATGTTGCAGCAAAATCACACTTGCCGCGTGAAGCAAATTAGTGTGGAATATCAACTATGGAAAAATATAATATCGATGTAAAAGCTTTAGCCACTTATCTCGCCGATCAGTCGGATGAGGACGCGTCACGTTATGTATTCGCCTACACCATCACCATTACCAACAAAGGCAGCGTCAGCGCACAATTGATTAGCCGTCATTGGGTGATCACCGACGCTGATAACGAAACGCAGGAAGTGCGTGGCCTCGGTGTGATTGGCGAGCAACCCAAACTCAAACCGGGTGAAAGCTACGAATATTCCAGCGGCTCGGCTCTCGGCACGCCGGTCGGCACCATGCGCGGCACATACCAAATGGTGGCGGAAGACGGCACCAAGTTCGATGCGCCGATACCGGAATTTACCCTCAGCATTCCGCGCGTCCTGCACTAAATTTTTATTTCAATTCTTGAGCAGTTTGTTGGAAAACGAAGCGAGCGGGTTGAGTTTGAGTTGAGGAGCGGAAACGTATGTCTTATACGTTGAGCACCGGAAACTCAAAATCGGCTCGCGCAGCAGTTTTACGACAAGCTGCTATTCGTCGTCCTTTTTGCGCGGCATGGTCCACCACACAATAAACACCGCCAGCCCCAGAGCGATGCCAGCCTCCAATAAGATCCATTCCATATGCCGCTCCTGCAATAAAAAGTTTGCTTGTGTCTATTTTCGCACAGCCTAAGCGCGCGAGCATTTGCTATACTGCGCCATCGCTTATGCGTTGTTTATATTGAGATATTTATTTATGTGCCGCAGCCCTAGCTTATCCGTTATGTTTGTTTTGCTGTTTACGCTAACGACGCATCCCGCTTTCGCGCAAATTAAAAAAGTCAGCAACAACGTCGCGTCCAGTGTGACCTGTCCGCCGCCGCCCGCTAGCTCAGCTAAACCCGCGCCTGATACATCAGTCACGCAAGATGTGCGCGGAACCTTGCAATCTGCAAACTGGGACGCTGTACAAAACGCTGGCTGGAATAGCGATAATCATGCATCCGCATTAAGCGGACTACTGCAAAGTTGTAACGCGCTTAAAGAACAAGCGCATTGGAAAATTGCTTGCGAAGCCGCTGCGCAATTAACGCAAAACGATAACCCCGGCATTACACGTTTTTTCGAAAATCATTTTGTGCCGCATCAGGTTATCAACGGTGATGGAAGCACGTCGGGCACGATCACCGGCTATTACGAGCCCTTGTTGAATGGCAGCCGCGTGCCGACAGAAAAATATCGCTATGCCCTATTCAGCGCACCGGAAGATTTGGTCACGGTCGATTTGGCCGACGTGCATCCGGACCTGAAACACAAACGTCTCAAGGGACGGCTCGTTGGCAACAAATTGGTCCCCTATCACACGCGCGGCGAAATCGAAGCCGGCGCAGCGCCGCTCAAAGGCCGCGAGCTGGTGTATGTCGATGATCCGATCGAAGCATTTTTCCTGCACATTCAGGGTTCGGGTCAAGTGAAATTTGAAGACGGCACCTCAATGCGCGTCGGTTACGCCGACCAAAACGGCCATCCATTTCGTGGCATGGCGCGCGCACTGATGTTCGGTAACGAAATCACCATGGAGAGCGCCTCGATGCAAGGCATTAAAGCCTGGGCGCAAAAAAATCCGGCCAAAACCCAACCGTATATGAACTGCAACCCGAGTTATGTTTTTTTCAAAGAGTTGCCGGGTGATTTATCCGGCCCCATCGGCACGCTCGGCGTATCACTCACCGCAGAACGCAGCATCGCGGTAGATCAACGCGTGATTCCGCTCGGCG
The DNA here is from genome assembly GCA_041169175.1 of Pseudomonadota bacterium. Taxonomy (GTDB): domain Bacteria; phylum Pseudomonadota; class Gammaproteobacteria; order Burkholderiales; family JBEEJL01; genus JBEEJL01. Next base: position 1,927 of record JBEEJL010000209.1, read on the forward strand.
TACCGGTGTTCCTCTCCACCACATTCCCCGGTACTAAAACCCCTTTGCAACGCCTGATGCTGGCGCAAGATACCGGCGGCGCCATCAACGGCGGTGTGCGCGCCGATTTTTTCTGGGGCTTCGGCGACAAGGCGGGGGAGCAAGCGGGCAGGATGAAACAAAGCGGCAAGATGTGGGTGCTGTTACCGAAAGGCATGCCACCCCCGGCAAATTAATTGCACCAATAAAAAAGGCCGCGAAATTCGCGGCCTTTTTGTTGGGGGCGATTTATGCGAAATTTATTCCGCCTCTTTACCCGCCAACATTTTTTCAATGGTTTCTTTTTTCACGCTACCTGGCACTTTTTCGCCACTGGAAAATAACACCAACGGCGTGCCACGTACTTTATATTTCTTGCCCAGTTCTTCGATTTTAGCAAACGGCACTTCGCAATTTGCCGGAGCATCTTTCAACGCCACATTTTTCAACATGAAATCCAGCCAGACTTTCGATTTATCGGCCGAACACCAAATCGCCTTGGATTTATTGCGCGCATCAGGATGCAATTGGTCGAGCGGGAACAGAAACGTATAGACGGTCACGTTATTCACATCGATCAATTCTTTTTCCAGCATTTTGCAGTAAGGGCAATCAGGATCGGTGAACACTGCCACTTTACGCGAGCCATTGCCGCGCACGGTTTTGATCGCGGCATCAAGTGGTAACTTGGCAAAACCGGCTGCGGCAATTTCTTTACCGCGCTCAGCCGTAATATTGCGCTCGGTTTTCAAATCAATAATATTACCGAAAAATGCCATGTCTCCATCGGC
>JBEEJL010000210.1:0-5398 GCA_041169175.1 Pseudomonadota bacterium
GGAAGTGAATAAATCAAATGCGAATTTTACTGGTTGAGGACGATGCTTCATTGGGTGCAGGCTTGCAGACTGGTTTGATGCAATCTGGTTACGCGGTCGATTGGGTGCGCGACGGCGCGAAGGCTTTATTGGCGCTAAGAAATCCGGCAGAAATATTTGCTGCAGTCGTTTTGGATATTGGCTTGCCACTTTACAGCGGCATGGAAGTATTACGCGCCACACGTCTGTCCGGCAACAAAGTGCCGATATTAATATTGACTGCACGCGATACGCTAGACGACAAAGTTGCCGGACTAGACGCAGGTGCAGACGATTATTTGCTGAAGCCGTTTGATCTCGAAGAGTTACGCGCCAGACTACGTGCCTTAGTGCGCCGAGGCGAAGGCCAACTTAATACAGTTTTGGAATACGAAGACCTGATACTGGATTGTTCCGCGCACAGCCTCACCGTCGATGGGGCAAGCGTGACGTTGACGCAAAGAGAGTTTGCGTTGTTGGAGTTGTTGCTTATCCGTACCGGGCGTGTAGTGACTCGCAACGATATTGAAGCACATCTGCATGGCAGGCAGGCCGAGACCGATAGCAATGTATTGGATGTGCATATTTCAACATTGCGCAGGAAAATTGGCAGCGAGGTTATTCAAACTGTGCGCGGCATTGGCTATATTGTCGGGAAAAAAGAATGACGCAGCCGCTCAACAGCTATAGTCTGCGCACCAAGTTGGTTGTCATGTTATTGCTCAGCATGGTGTCGGTCATGGCCGGGGTGGGAGTGCTGGGTTATCAATTAGCGCAGCATGAAGCTGAGGAAATATTTGACGCGCAGATGGCGGAGATGGCGCAGGTGCTGTTGTCCGAGCCGTTTAGTGGACGCGACACGATCGTAAACAAAGTGACGTTGTCAGCGCATCCTTATCAACAACATATTGCCTATCAAATTTGGCGTGACGACAAATTATTGCTCAGTTCGATTGGTGCGGTGACTGATCGGATGGCGACCTATATTGGTTATAGTAATGGGCAAATCAACGGCGAACCCTGGCATTTTTTTGTCGCCAAAAATCCGAATACGGAAGAGACGGTGATTACCGCGCAAAAAATTAAAGTCCGTGACGAGTTGGCAGAAGAGCTGGCCTGGCGATTGGTCCTCCCAATCGCGGCGGGTATTTTGGCACTTGGTTTAATTACCTGGCTGGTCGTTACCCGCGCGTTGCGGCCCTTGACTGATATAGCCAATCAAGTGAACGCGCGGGCAACCGATCGACTGTCGCCCGTCGCGTTGGAGCAAGCCGCGCCACGAGAATTATTGCCGTTATTGAACGCATTGAATGCGCTATTCGAACGAGTTGAAACCTCGCTCGATAGCGAGCGGCGCTTCACTGCAGATGCCGCGCACGAATTACGTACGCCATTAGCCGCTATGCGCCTGCAGGCACAATTAGCAAAAGAAGCGCCGACCATGGAAGCCAGAAGAAACGCCATAGAAAATATGGGTCGAGATGCAACTCGCGCGTCTCGCTTGGTCGAACAACTTCTCACCTTGGCACGAGCCGATACTTTAACGCGCAAGCCGATTAACGTTCCGGTTGATGCCGCGCTACAGGCATTTGAAGTCTGCGCAAGTTTGCAGTCATTAGCCCGAGGCAAGTCGCAAACACTCAGCGTTGATGCGCCACATCCCGTGGTGATTGAAGCTGACACCGAGCTGCTGCGCGCACTGATTTCCAACCTCACGACTAACGCCATTAACTACTCGCCCGACGGCGCGCATATCAGTATCAAAATTTCCGATGAAAGCATTGCCGTCATAGACAACGGGCCCGGCATGAGCGTGGGGGACCGCGAACGCGCGATGCATCGCTTCGTCCGCTTGCATGAAGGCGATGTGCCGGGAAGCGGGTTAGGCTTGTCCATCGCCGAACGTGTTTCGCATGCGTTGTCATGCACGCTGGAATTTGACGAAACACCTGGCGGCGGCCTCACCGCGCGTTGTCGGTTCTGAATTTTTTTCGCGCGTAGCGGAATAGTCACTCAAGCAGCATAGTGGCTTTATAATAATCTCAATTAAATCAATTACTTATACTGATATTTCCTCGCAAGATAAACGCTCTTGGCAAATTCACGCCGCCAAATTATTTGCAATATTTAACCCTGTCTTAATGTTCCATTAATGTTCTATTCAGCTTGCGCGTTTATATTGTTACTTGAAAGAGCGTGTCGGTTTATTCAACAATCCGTACTTGTTCGCGCATCGTCCAGATGGGCGTGCGAAACTTGTGGCGTCATGCTGGATACTCTCTTCATGAGCTAATCAGATAAACGGCGCTAAGCAAGCGGCGCATCAATGGAGCGAGACATGATGAAAACGATGCAGATGAAAACCAATCAATCATTGACCAGGCAGGATCACCAACACACTAATACAAAATCACCATCATGGCGCAGGACGCTGCTTGCCGCAGCGATGCTCGGCATGGCATCGCAGGCTACGGCGGCAAACTATACGATGACCGATCTCAGCCCGATTAGCGCAGGCCCTACCACGGGAACGTACGTCGTCTCAGGATTCCGCAACGCCTACGCCATCAACGCCAAAGGGCAGGTGTTAGGGGATGCGCTGCCTGCGCCCATTGATCTGTATTCAGCCAACTTCCCCACTAATGTTTATATTTACGATTCCGTCGTGAAAAGCTGGAACAACACGACACTCCTGACGGGCGGCGGCACATTTGCTCCCAGCTTTGCTTACAACGCGTTCAGCCTTGGGGCGAATTTTAATTTCAATAACAATGGTCAAGTGCTCGGCACCATCACCAGTTCACCTGGAATTTATTTCACCCGCAACTTGGACGGCACAGGAAGTTTTGCCAATCCTGTACTCAATGCGACCAGTCCGGTTGCCACCGGCTATCAGATAAGGGGCCTCAAGGATAATGGCCAGGTCCTGGTATCGGCTTATTCCAATACCCCCACCGGAGTATGCTTTAACTGGTCCGCTTACGTCAGCAATGTTAACAGCGGCAACTTGCAAGCGATTGGCTCTCTCAGCCCCGGATATGATTACACCTTTGCCAAGGACATCAATGCGGCGGGTCAAGTAGTCGGTGTGTCCAAGCCGGTTCATCATTGTGAAAGCAAGCCGCTTGCAACTCCCCCGCTTGAAACAGGTCACGCGTTTGTCAGCACGGCTGCGGGACTCAAAGATCTGCATTCGCCCGCCATGCCGCAAAACGCCAGCGTCGCTTACAAAATCAACAATAGCGGCTTTGCCGCCGGTAGCCATGTGTTCGCCTATGGGAATCTGCCTAGTCGCTCAGGCCTATCGGTTGTGTCGCACGCCACAGTGTGGAACACGGCCACCGGTACCTACACAGATCTGGGCAGCACCACGAACCCCAAAACGACCAGCGAGCTAAATGCGATTAACGCTAGCGGTCAAATAGTAGGGCGTGAACACACCTTCAGCGGTGTACTGGTTTACAACTGGGGTGAGGCAATCGTTGCAGGTTCTGAGCATGCACTGGTAGGCGACATCAACGGCGCGGGACTGAAAGACCTCAACACCGTTTTCGCCAACAAGCCGACAGGATGGACGTTCCAGGACGCGATTGATATCAATGACGCCGGCCAAATTCTGGCCAAGGGAAAAGATGCGAATGGCTGGACGCATTTTGTAATTCTAGCGCCTGCAGCAGGACCAACACCGACACCGACACCGACACCGACACCGATACCAACGCCAACACCAACACCAACACCAACACCAACACCAATCGTACCTGCAGCACCAACCGCGCTAACCAATGCGGGCATCACCCGTAGCGGCGTGATCATGAACTGGACCGACAACGCCAACAACGAACTGAATTATTTAGTTGAACGTTGCCTTGGCGCGGGCTGCACCAACTTCACTCAGGTCGCTATTCTCGGTGCAAATGCCACGACCTATAGAAGCCTCGGCCTGAGTCGCACCACCAACTACAGCTTCCGCGTGCGTGCCACTAACGCGGCAGGGCAGTCGGCTTATAGCAACACACTTAACATCAAAACATTACGCTGAATTTGCGCTGTAAATTTTAAAAATATTTTATTGTAGAAAATGAATAAAACAAAAGCCCCGCAAGGGGTTTTTGTTTGTCTGGGCAATGGAAATTAGTTAAATTAAATCAATTAGTTATGAATGGTCCCGATTTATGATTCGTGCACGCGAAAAATGACGCAATGAAATTATTTTCAAGATTTAACCTTAGCTTAATGTTCCCTCCACGTTGGAGGAGTAGGCTCTGGCGAGCTAACCCATGTGATGTGTTGATTGATTCGATCAGTCTTCGATGCAGTGAACACCTCCTAATGGCTAACGAATAGTGCCGCGAGATTTTATTTTCGTTGCTAAATACCATCACAACAAAGGCACCGATCACTCGATGCCACAACTGGAGAGAGCCATGATGAATATCAGTACAACCGATCAAGCGCATCAAGCAAAACAGGCCCCACCGCTACTACGTTTTGGCCGATGGCTGTTTAGCGCGGCCGCGATGACGGCGGTGCTGCTGGCATCGTTATCAGCCAGCGCGCAAAACTTCACACCGCCAGTACAACTGACGACCAATCCTATGTTGTTTCCCGGTGGGGCCTATTTACCCTCGGTGAACATAGACAGTGTTGGCAACGTCGGAGCAGTGTGGTCAAACGCAATTCCTTCCGCTACAGTCCCGGTCGTTGCCAGTAGTGTCGAGTTAACCGAGGCGACCCTCTCCGCCACGGGTGCGCTACAAACCCATATATTGCTGCCCGCTGCGCCGCCAGAGGCTGCGGCCTTATATCCGCAGCTTAAAACCGACGCCGCAGGCAACAGCACCTTGGTCTGGTTACAAAATGTGGCATCGACCACGACGCCCGGCACAATAGGCGGCTATAGTTTAATGAGTGCTGATAAGCCCGCAGGCGGCATATGGGCTACACCCGTCGCCATTCTTGGCTATGTAAATGCTCCAGGCATACCGTACTTTTCCATGAACAGTAAAGGTGATGCGATCATCACCATCGGCGCTGACTATACAAAACGAGTGGCAGGTTCTAGCGCGTGGTCTGCGTTTGCGCCGGTCGCAACGCTGGCCAATGCCATCGATCCGCTGATCACCTCCGTCAGCGTTGGAGCGCCAATCATGGGTGAAAACGGCGATGCCATCGTGCAGTGGTTTGGCGCTAAGGTCATTTGTCCGCGTCGATGCGTGAACGCTATCACCGAGTATCGCATCGCCCGTTTACCTAATGCCACTACAACCTGGCAGCATTCCGGTTTATTTGTCGGCGGCTTTTATGGCGTGACCATGGATAAACTTGGTCGCGTCATGGCGGTTGTGCCTGGCACGACCGCTTTGGGTGTACAGGAGAT
>JBEEJL010000211.1:0-3897 GCA_041169175.1 Pseudomonadota bacterium
TCGCAACACTAAAGCCTGCTGCGGTAGTGTCAATGCAGCCGCGCTGCCTAATTCAAATTCGCCTTTAACAAACATGCCCGCTCTGGCTTCGTTATTAACAGGTAAATCGACATAGACCAAAGCATTGCGCGTGAGCGGATCTATGGTTGGCGCGACGATGCGCACTTTACCTTTAATACGTTCACCGCCGGGCAATTGTAAGCTGGCCACCGCGCCGGGCTTCAGTCCAGCCAACTCGTTTTGCGTCACTTCCGCGCGCCACTCCAAACGATTTTTGCGTATCAAGCGAAACAGTTCTTGTCCTGCTGGGACAACGGCGCCGACGGTGGCCATGCGTGCTGAAATCACGCCGTCATCAGGCGAGCGTAATTGTGTTTGCGCCAGACGTAGCATTTGGCTGGCGTTGGCTGCTTTGGCTGATTCCAATCTCGCAGTAGCAGTGCGCTCTGCGGTGAGGAGCTGATTGATTTGCTGTCCACTCATCATGCCGCTAACTTGCAGACTGCGCGCACGCTCGGCATTGGCTTGCGCTTCGGACAATGTCGCTTCGGCCTCGGCAATCAATGCGCGCGATTGCGCTACATCGGACTTAATCGTATCCGGCGCAAACGTCGCCAGCACTTGGCCTTTTTTCACCACATCGCCGACATTCACATTGACATCGGCCAAGCGCAATCCATTCGCCTCTGCACCGATTGCGGCTTCTTGCCAGGCTGCAATGTTGCCATTGGCAGAGAGCATGGTCGGCCACTCCAGCACTTGTGGTTTTACAACGGTTACTGTCAGCGCAGGCTTAGCTGCAGGCTTTATGTCATCGGTTTTTTTATCAGCGGCATGGACGGTAATAGCCGCGCAACAAAACAAAATGGCAAAAGCGGCCAGACGATTAGAAATAATTGGATCAGTTTTCATGCTTATTTTCCTGATAGTTAGGGTATAACTGCAGACATGATTATTCGTAATTTATTTAATATAATCAATTAGTTACATTAATTTGCATAATTTATTTTCACCGCGTAATTATAGCGTATTCAGGCACTCAATACGGTGCTGGGAAAGCGGATATGACAGTGAGGCGCTGCAAATAATTCAATTGTAATAAATATTAAGCCGAGTCAAAAAATATCATGGCAAGGTGTGATTAAGGAAAAATTAAAAAACGGTCTGATTTTTGCGCAGGCGGAGTATTCATCTGGAGGCCGGCATGATGGATGGTTGTTGGGATGCCGACATTGAACGCGAAAATGTGTAAATCAGAAAATACCCGCCAACAAACGCTATACGCCAAATCGATTTATTACTTCATATTGCAATCCATTTTTTCCGGAATGCGATTGCACCAGGGCAAACCCGTTTACTCGCCAATCTATCGCCAGATTTAAAGTTATTTCTGCAAAAAGGCCTGCTTTGCGCAATAACGTAATATGCGGCACGAATGGTTTGTTGTCGAAAGCAAACCCAGCCCTACGCAGGGCATGTCGTAGGTCGTTTACCAGCGCTGTCAACTCTGGTGGTGTTTTCTCGGGCGCAAGCCAGGCAATTTTGCTGTTACGAAATACTCCGATGCGGTCAAGCCGTAACGAAAATGCTTCACATCTGACGGTTTTCGCAGCATCAATCAACTGCGCTATGGCCTTCTGCTCAACTGCGCCAATGAACACTAAAGTGAGATGAATGTTTTGCAGCGGAACCTGAATGCCGTTGCATTGTTCATTTACTCCGCGGGCAATGTTAACAAACTGCTGCTGCAACTCTGCCCCAGGCCATAATGCAAAAAATAGCCAATGGCTTTGGTTAGTCGAAATATGTTTTTGGCTCATAAGCAAAGTAAAGATGAGGGCAAGATGAAATTTATGTTCTGCGAATAAAGCCCTGAAACAATTTTCTACTTCATTTGGTTTTCCCGCTTCGGTATATTTTTGCAGCTTATTTTATGCATCAATTTCAGACTTGAACTGTATTAATAAATGGAATAAATCAAAATGGATTTCAATGATAAACAGCGAAAAATTCAAACGCAAATGAACTAGCTGATTAGGCCTAGTGATATCCACTGGAATGCTCAATTGAATAACCTATATTGATCTTATAAGAGCCAGGCATTAATACACGGCGATCAGGAAGGAGTCTGGGTTGGCGGGCGTCAATTCGACATAAGATTCTTTCAATCATATTAGGAGGACAAAATGAACTTGCCAAAAATTTCTTTTTTGACTTTGTTGATGGGTTCAATTGGATTTACCTTTAGTTTCACACAAGCGTTCGCTAATAATGACGGAAATTGCCATGAAGTACCAAATCATAGTCAGCTAAAATCGGCGCTTGTTACGGCTCAAAATCAGACAAATGGCGGCTTCGGTCTGGAAATGTGGGGAACCATTGTTAATCGTGACGGCGTTGTTTGCGCGGTTGCGTTTACGGGCTTGGACAGAGGATCGCAATGGCCCGGCAGTCGTGTGATTTCCGCGCAGAAGGCTAACACCGCTAACTCGTTCAGCTTACCCGGTTTAGCCTTGTCAACCGCGAATCTTTGGGCGGCCGTACAGCCCGGTGGTTCATTGTATGGTTTGCAGCATAGCAATCCTGTCAACACAGATGCCGCATACAAAGGTCCTTCATCCAATTTCGGACAGTCTAACGACCCCATGGTCGGCAGCAAAATTGGGGGCGTCAATGTATTTGGCGGCGGCTTAGCTTTGTATAAAGGTCCCTCCAACCATAGGTTTTGGTCGGCGCGGTAGGCGTCAGCGGCGATACCTCGTGCGCAGACCATAATATTGCTTGGCGTACGCGGAAAAACTTGAGCTTAGACTTTGTACCAGGGGGTGTTGGCCCAGCGAATCGGCCTGACAATATTAATTATGTTGGGATTGGGTAGACCCACTACAACTTGAATTCTCACATCCGATCTGCAAAATAGGGGGAGTTGATGGTGTATCTGCAACAAGCGCTGCGCTTCCGGTGACGCAATAACAATCTGTTATTTCTCCAGAAAACGCACGTCACTAATTGGAGCTAGGTGGCGTGCGCTGACGTTTCAACATGACAAAAAGCACAAGGCTGAATAAAGTAAAATATGCCGCATGAAATAAATGTGTCGGTACAAAATATAAAAAATAAGAATAATCATCCCAATTATTCACTGGCTCAGCCAGAAACAATATAACTTATTGATTATAATAAATAATTTATAGCTACGAAGTTAATCCCGCCGCATAACCGCTAGCCCAGGCCCACTGAAAATTAAAACCGCCTAAATGCCCGGTGACATCGACGACTTCGCCAATGAAATATAAGCCACGCACCTTTTGCGACTCCATCGTTTTGGAAGAAATATATTCTGTATTTACGCCGCCAAGTGTGACCTCCGCTTTGTTGTAACCCAAGGTGCCTGATGGGCGAACTTGCCAATTTTGTAAACTATGTGCGAACTCGCGCAGGGATTTTTCGCTGTATTGATTCAGCGGTTTTACCTCGCCTAATTGTGCGCACCACGCTTGCGCAAAGCGCTTGGGAAGTATTTCAATCAGTGCGTTATCGATTTGCGTTTTACTTTTATGCTGAGACAATAACCAGTCTTCAGCGTCCCGTCCCGGCAGCAAATTAATAGTTATCTTATCGCCACCCTGCCAATATGAAGATATTTGAAGAATTGCTGGGCCGGACAAGCCTCTGTGTGTAAGCAATATCGCTTCACGGAAACGGCCGCCGTTGCAACTCACTTCAGCGTCGAGCGATACACCAGACAAATCACCAAACTGTTGAACGGTTTCAGGCTCAAAACTGAGCGGTACTAATGCCGGTCTGGGCGGCACGATGGTATGGCCGAATTGTTCAGCGATGCGATAGCCGAACGGGCTGGCGCCAATTTTCGGTACGGATAATCCACCGGTAGCG
>JBEEJL010000212.1:0-13387 GCA_041169175.1 Pseudomonadota bacterium
TAGCCACGATGAGAATCTTTATTCGCCGGCAATACGCCGACGACGAGGGCGTTTTACCGCTTCGGCAGGAGGACGCTTCGCCGTCTTAGGCGCGACGGTTTTTCGCGCGCGCTTGGGTTCGGCGTCGGGTAAATCTTCAATATTCATTCGCCCCGCACCTTTTTGACGACCACGACGCGCTGGCTCGGCGTCTTCAGTCTGCGGGCTAGTGCGCTTGGCCACCCAATCGGTAATCATTTTTACTTGCGGTGCTTCAAGTTCCAGCCACATACCGCGCTTTAATCGTGGCGGCATGTTGACGATGCCGAAGCGAGTACGCATCAAGCGGCTGACCATCACGCCGACGGTGGCGAACATACGGCGCACTTCGCGGTTGCGGCCTTCTTTCAGCACGACGTTGTACCAATGATTCGCTGCTTCGCCGCCTTCATAGCGTATCGAATGAAAATGCGCGATGCCGTCGTCGAGCTCCACCCCGCCGGTGAGCTGATGCATTTTTTCGTCATCCAGCTCGCCCATCACGCGCACCGCATATTCGCGCTCGACTTCAAAGCGCGGGTGCATCATATTGTTAGCCAGATCGCCGCTGGTGGTGAATATTAATAAGCCGCTCGTGTTGTAATCCAAACGTCCAATCGCGATCCAGCGTCCGCCCGCTGCGCGCGGCAATTTATCAAACACGGTGGCACGTCCTTGTGGATCATCGCGGCTGACAATTTCACCTTCTGGCTTGTGATAGATCAGGATGCGCGGTGATTCGGCTTCATCCCACGAGATTTTAATCGGGCGTCGATCAACACGAACTATATCTTCGGCGGTAATGCGCATACCGACGGTGGCCGGCTGGCTATTCACGGTGACCCTGCCGTCGGCGATGACTTGCTCCATGTCACGGCGCGAACCGTAGCCCGCTTGGGCTAACAGTTTATGTAATTTTTGCGATGGTTCGTCGCCGCGTTTTTCAGCCGCGCGCTCTTTTATATAGGCGCGTGCATCGCGCCGGTCGGCTAATTCTTTTTTACTGCGACCGGGATCGGCGGCTTGACGAGTATTTTCCACCTCTGCGGGCGGCGCTTTTTTACGTCCCGGCGTTTGTTCAGCCTCTGCTCTTTTTACTTTTGGCAAAGGCGCACGTAATGGAGATTTTTTTGTCCGCGATTTTTTCGCTGCGGGCTTTTTTTTACTAGTGGAAGAAGTGGCCATAATTAGTGCAGGATTTCAGTGCGTGGCGTTTGGCCATCAGCATCGTTAACTTCTTCCGTGCTTATTTCTTCGGCGTCCGCGACTTGCTCTATTTGGTCTTGCAACGGCGCTGCCGCGACAAGTTGTTCATTTTGATTCATATCGAGCGCCATTTGCAGTTGATCCAATGGCGGCAATTCTTCCAGTGATTTCAAATTGAGGTCGTCGAGGAATTTTTTGGTGGTGCCGAATATCGCCGGGCGACCGGGCACTTCGCGCGTGCCGATTTGATCAATCCAACCGCGCGCCTCAAGACTTTTGAGAATATGCGGCGATACTTGCACGCCGCGTATGCTTTCTATATCCGATCGTGTAACCGGCTGGCGATAAGCGATGATAGCCAAAGTTTCCATCACGGCGCGCGAATAGCGTGGCGCTTTTTCGCTGGTCATGCGACCTACATACTGTTGATATTCAGGCTTGACGCGAAAACGCCAACCGCTGGCGACTTGCACCAACTCAATACTTCTATCGGCCCACTCTTCACGCAGCTGGTCCAGCAATTTGCGGATATCGTCATGCGACAAATTCTGCTCGAACATTTTTTTCAAATCAACCAAGCTAACCGGATCTTGCGACGATAACAGCGCGGCTTCGAGAATACGCTTGGCTAATGCTTCATCAAGCGGTTGCTCAACATCAGCCGTGACGATTTCGTCAGCTTTTATTTCTTCAATTGGTATTTCTTCTGCCTGGGTTTCTTCAGTTTGAGAGGACATTTTTACTCTTTGCATAAATAGGTTCAAACGGTGCCGCTTGGGTGAGCTCGATCAGGCTTTCGCGCGTGAGCTCAAGCAAGGCGAGGAAAGTGACCACGACAACCGGCGCGCCGCGCGAGGGATCAAACATTTGCGTGAATTCGACAAAATTGCCGCTGGTCAGCATACGTAACACGCGGCTCATGTGTGCGCGCACGGACAATTCTTCGCGCGTAATTTTGTGGTGTTTATTGACGCGCGCGCGATTCAAAATCGTCAGCCAGGCTTGGGTCAAATCATTGGCGTTTACATTGGGCAAGCGCTCGGTCAGCGTTTGCTCGATCATCACTTCGACGATGGCGAAATCCCGCCCGGCTTGCGGCATGCGATCCAGCTCTGCTGCAGCGGCTTTCATTTGTTCGTATTCGAGCAAACGGCGCACCAGCTCGGCGCGCGGGTCGAGCGGCTCGGATTCGTCTTCCCGCGGCGGGCGCGGCAATAACATACGCGATTTGATTTCGATCAACAGCGCTGCCATAAGCAAATATTCCGCCGCCAATTCAAATTGATTAGCGCGCATGGTCTGTACATAAGCCATGTATTGGCGCGTGAGATCCGCCATCGGGATGTCGAGAATATCCAGCGAATGTTTGCGGATCAGATATAACAGTAAATCGAGCGGGCCTTCAAACGCTTCGAGAAAAACCGACAAGGCTTCTGGCGGAATAAATAAATCCGTCGGCATATCGAGAAACGGCTCACCATGCAATTTAGCCTGGTGCGGCGGGATTTCGAATAGCTCTGCGGACGGGGAATTGAGATGAGGTTCAGACATAAATCAAATTATAACATCAGCCCCTATCGCGTCCCGTTTTGGCTTGAGCTTGAAAATGGGTCATGTGTGTTTTTAACTACTTGGATTTACTCAAGTATTTCCTAAAATTTATTATAGAGAATATGATTTATTCAATAAAATCAAATAGTTATACAATATTTGGCGCTAAGCGCTGGCTAATTGAATTTAAAAGGGTTTTTCCTACACTTACATAAGGTGTTCACCCCATGCAAAATTTCCATACTTGGTCTATGATTCATTTGCTGCCAATCAAGTACGTCGTCAATCACTTGAATTTGCGTATTTTATTAGCAGCATTTTTTGATAAACCGTTTTCTTAGGAGACAATGATGATTATTTCCGGATTCCCCAGCACTTTCAGCAGCAAGGGTGGCGACAAACACTCACATAAAACCAAAAAGAAAACCATGAAGAAAACACGGCGCTCTGCGAGACCGATGCCATGTGAGCCACCTGTTATTCTTCCATAAATCGTCTCACAGATTTCCGGGATAGATTTATATATTCCCATGCTTTACCATTACGCCGGATACTTATCCGGCGTAATTATTTCTAACGGCTGAAAATAATATGAAAAACGAATTGTTCAGCCAAATCTACTCCCAGTTCCAATTCTTCTCACATCATTTGCGCCCTGTACGCAATAAACTCTGGCTTATCGCATTGTTGGTCATCTGCATGCCGATTATTTCGACCGGTATGTTGTGGCTGTTCCAGAAACTCGTAGATGAAGTTTTCGTTGCTCGCCAAACCACCTTGCTGCCATGGTTTTTCAGCGCCTACCTTTTATTGTCCGCACTGAGTTTTGTAGCTGACTACATGGACCAACGCCTCGATGCATCGATAGCCGAAAATATCGCCCAAGATACGCGGGTCTCGCTATATCGCCATCTGGTGTCGGCTTCACCCGGCTCCTTTGGTTCGCGTAACGCGGGCGAGTTACTGGCCTACCTCGGTGGCGATGTAGAAAAAATCGCTTCGCTGATTTATAGCGCGCCGATGAGCTTGTTGTCGAATATGGCAAAAATAATTTGCTACGCAACATTTTTATTTTTGATTAGCTGGAAACTCACCTTGCTCGCGCTGGCAGTGGTGCCGCCATTAGTGTGGTTGGTATTCAAAATTACGCCGAAAATTCGCACGGCTTCGCGCTCTTCGCGGCGCAAAACGACGACATGGATGTCACTGGCGGAAGAAACCCTGGGCGCGCGGCCATTGATTCAGGCGTTCAATACGCAAGCCAAGGAAACAGAACGTTTCGCTGCGCGCACTGACCGAGCGCGTCAAGCCGAGCTCATCGCCGTCCGTCTGCAAGCTGGCATGGGGGTCGGCGTCGGCATGATTACTACCATCGGCAGCCTTGCTATCATCGGTCTCGCGGCTTACGAAGTCAGCGCCGGTCGGCTGACAGTCGGCAGCGTGTTGGCCTTCATTGGCGCGGTCGGATTTTTGTATGGCCCGATACGCACGGTCAGTCAAAGCGCCAGCCGCTTCCAACGTGCGACGGTGAGCGCGGAGCGATTACGTTTGCTGCTGGATAAACCTAGCTTGGTAGGCGATAGCGGCAGCAACAATTCGCTTGCTCAACGCAGACTGGGCCATATCGAATTTCGTCAAGTACATTTCGCTTATCCCGACGGCAAACCGGTGCTGCACGATTTGTCGTTCGCTATTCAACCGGGCGAAACGATGGCAGTGGTTGGCGCCAGCGGCAGCGGCAAATCCACCTTGATTAAATTGCTGTTGCGTTTTTACGATCCCAGCGCCGGGGTTATTTTTCTTGATGGTGTTGATATTCGAGCGCTGCCGTTGCAAACTTTACGCGACAATATTGCGGTGGTGTTGCAAGAGCCGTATATTCTGCAAGGCTCGATTGCCGACAATATTGCTTACGGCATGACGCAAGCCGATACAGCTCGCATGCAATCAGCAGCGGAAATTTCCTACACCGATCCGTTTGTGTCACCGCTGCCGCTAAGATATAACACGCAGGTGGGCCCGCGCGGTGAGCGACTTTCTGGCGGCCAGCGTCAACGCGTAGCCCTGGCGCGTGCGCTGATGCGCGATGCTCCTTTATTAGTGATGGACGAAGCGACGGCTTCGGTCGATGGCGAGACCGAAAATCTGATTCAACAAGCAGTGGCAAAAATCGCCGGTGAACGTACCCTACTATTAGTCAGCCATCGCGCTTCCACATTGCGTTTTGCCGATCGTGTGCTAGTCATGGAACAAGGTAAAATTATCGAAACCGGCTCACCGGACGAACTCATGCGGCCGGGCACCCGTTGCCACGAATTATTTGAAACTCAGCTTACGCAAAACCAAATGACCTAACTAATATGGCGCGCAAACTCATCCGTATCGGCACTAAACTTTCACCGCATATTATAGTAGCGGGCATTGTTGACCAAGAAAGCGTCAACCCGGTTTATCTGGTGTGGGATCAGCGTGATTGGTGTCCGAAAGCGTGTAAATTATTCGACACTGACTCTGAAGCCAAACACGAGGCGAGTTTATTAAGCAGTTTTTCCCACCCGAATATTGCCCGCTGTTTCGGCAGCGAAAAACCCGGCTTGATGCTGATGGAATTTCTCGAGGGCCCGACGCTCAGCCACTATATCGGCGCGCAAAAAAATAAATGGCTATCAGTAGGCAACGCGATGCGCGTGGCGATATATATCGGCAGCGCCTTGGCGCATATGCATCGCAGCGGTTATTTACATTTAGACGTAAAGGCTTCCAATATTATGATTGTGCGCAGCAGGCCGGTATTGATCGATCTCGGCACGGCACGCGAAATAAATGCGGGCAAACCGACTAGCATCACCGGCACCGATACTTATATGTCGCCGGAGCAGTGTTTGCGCGAACGCCTGACAACCGCGAGCGACGTGTTTGCCCTTGGGGTATTATTATTCCGCATGCTCACGGGCGAATTTCCGTTTGTGCAAAAACGCGGCGCGAAAAGTTTTGCGCAATTACGCGACCAAGCTTTGTCATTGCGAAAAATTCGTCCCAGTGTGCCGTTGGCTTTAGAAAAGCTAGTCTATCAATGTCTCGCGCGCGATGCGAAACAGCGGCCAACGCTGGAAGTCTTATTACCTGCACTGCATATTTTTATCACTTCAGGGCCCGCTATGTGGCCTGATCATGGGTAACACCCGTCAACTTTATTGAAATGAATAATATGCATAATATATTGATTATATTAATATTTTTTTCACTCCCGGCGTATGCGCAGGAACGTACTTTACCAGGCACTGAGGCAGAGCCCGGCGTATGGAAATTTGGCTTGCGTACCGACTACGCAAAAGGCAATTACGGCACGCCGGATAAATTTGTTGATACGTTCGCTACGCTGTCAGGTCAATACGATTGGGAACGTGTCAGTCTGAAAATTTCCATGCCGTATATTTGGAGCCGTTCGGATAGTTTGATCACCATCGACCCGGAAGAAGGTGGTGTGATTTGCGATACCAATTGTCCCACCATCAATCAAACCGAAAAAATTTCCGGTCGTGGTAACTTGGCACTGTCACTCAGTTACTCCTTGCCGAAAGAAGACGATGGAATAGAACTCACTATGACTGGCAAAATAAGATGGGGCACGGCAGATCCCGACAAAGGTTTCGGCACAGGCAAGACCGACTACGCACTTGATTTTGAATTTTCCCGCGCCTTCGGCGACTTCACGCCATTACTCGGTATAGGTTACCGCTGGCGCGGCAAGCCTTACCCCGAATCATCACTGGTGGACAGCCCGTATGCCTGGGCCGGGCTGATTTATTCGATTAACGATAACAACGATGCCGAGTTGTTCTACAGCTACCGCCGCCCGTCGAGCATTAACGGCACCATAGCCGGGCGCGATGTAAGTTTGTCGCTGTATCATCGATGGAACAAACGCATACGACTCAACGCGAGCTTGGGCAAAGGCTTGTCGGTGAATAATCCAGATTGGTTTGGCGGATTAGGTGTCGGGGTCAAATACTAATTAATCAATCACGCACACTAGTACGGTAGCGGTTGTAGCGGCTACGCAAACTGGCGGGCGATAAATATTGTGGCGCAACGACTGCCAGCGCAGTCGGTGTAAAACCGAATTCTGCAGGGAATTCGCAAGCGCAGACGTTATCTGATTCCATTGAGCGCAAATTATCGCGCGACATTAGTTTACCCGGTAAATATTCCATCACTAATGCTTGTACATAAGCAATCGGTCCCGGCAAACCCACAACAAATCTCGTCACGCCCTTTATGCGCGCCACCAGTTGCACCAACTCACGCAGGGTATAAATTGTCGGTCCGCATAAATTGTAAGTCTGGTTAAACGTAGCGCGGTTATCAATGCCAATCGCAAATGCCTGCGCCACATCTTCTACCCATATTGGCTGAAACTTTGCGTTCGCGCCTGCCAACGGCATCACCGGCGCGACATTCAGTAGCGATGAAAATAAATTCAGAAAACTATCGCCCTCACCGAAAATCACCGACGGGCAAAAAATCGTCCATTGCAAGCCGGACTCGCGCACCAATTGTTCCGCTTTAGCTTTAGAACGCAAATACTCACTGGGCGCATGGCTCTCGGCTTTAAGCGCGCTCATGTGTAACAACCTTTGTATTTTGTTTACTTTGCAGGCGGCAATCACTTTGCGCGTTAACTCAACATGCGCGCGCTCAAACCCTTGGCCCTGTTTGCGACTATCGTGCAACACCCCAACTAAATTTATCACCGCATCGCAAGCTTTTGTCAGACGCGCTAATTCTGCTTCGTCGTGAACATTGCCTTCAACGATTTCCACTGACGGAAAAACAAACAATGCTTTAGCGTGATCGCGCTTTGTAGTGACCACGCGAACAGATACACCTTGCGCCGCCAACAGCCGAACTATGTGGCTGCCGACAAAACCACTGCCGCCGAGAATACAGATTTTTTTATGATTCATTTTTAGCTTGTTAAAAAAGTTTAATCAGGTTTGGTGCTATCGGAATCCGCTGTGCCGCCTGGTCGTGACGGAATCGTACCCAGGCGCTGTTTCAAGGATTGCATCGGCAAGCCGAGACGAGCGGTATAAAACTGTGTGTTACTCATGACTTTTTTTACATAATCACGCGTTTCCGTGAAGGGAATCGTCTCGGCGTAAATCGCGCCGTCAATCGGTTTATCATCGCGCCAACGTTTCGCGCGCGATGGCCCGGCGTTATAGGCCGCGGTAGCCAGAACCGGATGCGCGAGCTCTTCGAGCAAATATTTCAAATAATAAGTGCCGAGGGAAATATTGGTTTCTGGTTGTATCGTGGTGCTTGGCTGAAAATTTTTCATGCCGGCTTTTTTCGCCAACCAGGTACCGGTCGCGGGCATGATTTGCATCAAGCCCATCGCACCCGCGCGCGAGCGCACGTCAGCCATGAAGCGGCTCTCCTGCCGCACCAGACCGAAAACCCAAGCTTCATCGACGCCGCGCTGTTTAGCATAATCACGCATATTCACCTCAAACGGCGTCGGGTAGCGCAAGCTGAAATCATGTGACACATTGGTTTTGTCTGCGGTATTGATCGAGCGCTCAGGCCAGTTGGCTTTGCGCGCTAATTCGGATGCGGCGAGCAACTGCCCATCGTTCAAACTTTTTACTGCTGCAATCCATTCTTTCGTGCCTTCGGTATCCATGCCTAATTTATGTAAAGCCAGCGCGCGCTGAATATCCGGTTTAAGCTCGACCGCTTTCATTTCATCCGCCGCTGCTTTGGCTTCCGTTGCCGGCAGACTCAACGTAGGCGCGCCGATTTCTTCTGCGGCTAACAAGCCGTAATACAAATATTCTTTCGATAGCGGCAGCAAAATTTCATTCGCCGCTTCGTTTCTACCCAACTCTTTTAATGAGCGGCCTTTCCAATAGCGCCAATTGCTTTCGCGTTGTTCCGGCGGCGACAGTTGTTCGATACTCGCCAACACATCGCCCCAGGCCTGCACGCGCAATGCTGCGCGCGCGCGCCAGGCGATATGCGTATCGGACATATTGCTCACTTCGGCGTTGCGATACCAATCAATCGCCAGCGGCTCGTGATTGCGCGCACCTTCGAAGCCGACCAAGCCCCACACATAACTGCGCTCGGCCGGGCTGAATTTTTCTTGCATCGTGGTCCAGCGCATCGCCGCGAGAGAGGCTTGAGTATGCGCGAGACGATGTACCGCGAACATGGCGACTTCGCGCGCACCGCGCGATTTGTAATCGATACTATTTTTTTCCAGCAATAGTTGCGGCGTGTCGTAAGCGGCGGCGAGTTGCTTGTCGTTCATCATTTCGTTCGGCGGTAGATTGCTATTTAATCTACGCGCCAGGCTCACCTGACCAGCCTCTAGCGCCAAGCGGACGCGCAGCCACACATCCGGCGCCATGATCACACGCTGATTCATCATCGCGTCGAATACCGGCTGGCAACTATCAGGTTGCGCTTTGCCGTTGAGCCAAAACGTGCGGCCTTCTTTTAATGCATCGGCATCTTTATTTGCCATGCGCGCTTGTAGGGAATAACAGCTTAGTTCGACATCGGGGGTTTTCAGCTTGGTAAAATCACTATCAAACGCTTCCCAGTTTTTTTGCTGCCCTTGTTGACGCAACCAATCCCCCAGTAATTGCTCTGCCAAAGGCATGTCGGGGTATTGCGCGACGAATTTTTTCACTTCGTCGGCACTGGCTTCCTTTATGCGGTTATTAATTTGCCAAAACTGCGCATACGCTTCCAACACATGCCCGCTCAATTTCGGCGTCAGCTTGTCGAGTTGTTTCTGATCGCGTGCGCGATAAGCTTCGCGCGCGGCGATGAAATCTTCGTCACTTGATGCAAAAGAGTGTGTTGCGCTGGCGAATGCAAGCGCAAAAGCTACGACAGAAAAAAATGATACTTTGCGCATATATATAATTCTTAATTTAATCAAATACTTATCATATAAACCGAATATCAGTCAGGTGACATCCCACTGTAACTATTTTATAGTGACGCTTCAATCAAAAACTTCGTATAAAAATGACTGAATTTCTGCTCGACCCAAAAAATTGGATTGCTCTGCTGCAAATTATTGGCGTGAATATTATTTTATCCGGCGACAACGCGGTGGTGATTGCGCTAGCGTGTCGTTCACTTCCGCCCGATTTAAAAAGAAAAGGTATCTTGTTTGGCAGCGCGGGCGCGATTTTGTGCCGTGTAGTGCTAACTTTTTTTGCCGTGTATTTACTCGAAGTGCCTTATCTCAAGTTGGTGGGTGCGGTGCTGTTGCTTTGGATAGGCATCCAGCTCTTGCAACATGATGACGGCGATGGCGACGGCATCGAATCGCACAGCAGCCTCGGCGCGGCGGTGCGTACTGTGCTCATCGCCGACGTAGTAATGAGCTTGGACAACGTACTCGGTGTCGCGGCAGCAGCGAAGGGCAATGTGCCGCTAATTATTGTTGGATTGCTGATTAGCATCCCGCTAATTATTTTCGGCAGCACGATCATAATGAAATTGATGGAACGCTTCCCTTTCATCGTCACACTCGGTGCCGCTTTGCTCGGCTATGTTGCGGGAGAAATGGCCTTTAGCGATCCGGCAATAAAAACCTGGACAGTACAACAGCCGCATCATCTTGCTACGGCGTTTGCCATTGCCTGTGCGATATTTGTTGTGGCGCTCGGCACTTGGCTGTCGCGACGCGCACAACACGCACCCAAACCGCTGCTTGATCTGGCGCACGATACAGAATCGGCGCAGGAGAAAAAATAATCATGAATCTACTCATCCCTGTTGACGGCTCGCCGCATTCACAAAATGCGGTGCGCTTTGCACTGAGCTTGGCCAACAAAGCTTCCGTTGAAATTCATCTACTCAATGTGCAAGCGGGCGTACATTCCGGCCACGCAAAAATGTTTGTCAGCGAAAAACAAGTACACGATTATCAACGTGAACAAGGTGAGCTGGCGTTAAAGCCTGCGCGCGCGCTGCTTGATGAAGCGAAAATAATCTATCAGCACCACATCGGCGTCGGCGCACCTGCCGATACCATCATCGCCTTCGCCAAAGAGAAACATTGCGATCAAATCATCATGGGTGCGCGTGGCGAAAACGCACTGACCAAACTCATCCTCGGCTCTGTCGCCACACAAGTAATTGAACTCTCCACTGTCCCCGTAACACTGGTAAAATGATGCTTTGCAGCAAAGCCGGTTAAATTATAAGTATTTGATTATATTTAACTTTTTGCCATTTCTTTGGTAGGAAAATCATGCCACTTCCCCTCCCCGCTGCGCGCCAACGCGTGCATTTGCGCTCTATCACTGTTGAAGGTTACAAGCGTGCTGACGGCTTGTGGGACATCGAGGGTCATCTGACTGACACCAAAGATTTTGATTTCACCGTATCCGACGGCATGCGACCAAAAGGCACGCCGATCCACGAAATGTGGTTGCGCATTACCGTCGATGACATGCTACATATAAAGGATGCGAGCGCATCAACCGAAGCCATGCCGTATCGCGGTTATTGCGACAGCATCACGCCGGAATATAAAAAGCTGATTGGCCTCGCCATTCGCCCTGGCTTCAGCAACCATATTAAAGAATTATTCGGGCGCGAAAAAGGTTGCACGCATATCACCGAGCTCATCGGCAACATCGCCACCGGCGCGATACAAACCATGGCCGGACAGAATCCGCATTTGCGTCACGCGGATAAAAAACCATTTCAGCTTGATGGCTGCCACGCACTGGTTTCCACTGGCCCTGCCGTGGCAAAATTTTATCCACGCTGGTTTCGCGCACCTTCTGAATAGGAGTATTTATGTCCACCACCACTTCATTGAAAAATAAATCCGTCGTCGTTACTGGCTCCACCAGTGGCATCGGCCTTGCCATCGCGAAAGCGTTTGCGGCGCAGGGCTGCAAAATCATGTTGAATGGTTTTGGTGACGCCGCCCCCATTGAAAGCCTCCGCGCAAACATGGCGGCTGAAAATAAAACCGATGTTCACTATTCGCCCGCTGACATGAGCAAGCCCGCTGAAATCGCCGTGATGATGGCGGAAGCGAATAAACATTTCGGTGGCGTGGATATTCTGATCAATAACGCCGGAATTCAATTCGTCTCACCTATCGCCGATTTCCCCACTGAAAAATGGGACGCAATTATTGCCATCAATCTGTCTTCTGCGTTTCACACCACCAAGGCGGCGCTACCGGCGATGAAAAGTAAAAAATGGGGGCGCATTATTAACATCGCGTCGGCGCATGGCCTAGTCGCTTCCGCTTATAAATCTGCTTACGTCGCGGCGAAACACGGCGTGGTCGGCCTGACCAAAGTCACTGCGCTGGAAGGCGCGCAAGACGGCGTCACCTGCAACGCGATTTGTCCTGGTTATGTGTTGACACCGCTGGTAGAAAAACAAATCGACGATCAGGCACGCGCCAATAATATTCCGCGCGAAAATGTCATCCGCGACATCATGCTGGCCAAGCAACCGAACAAACGCTTTGTCACCGTGGAAGAGATCGCGGCGTTCTCTATTTTCCTTTGCAGCGACGGCGGTACGTCATTCAATGGTGCTGCACTAGCTATGGATGGCGGCTGGGTCGCTGAGTGATGGCAAACGGCTACGATACAAAAACGCGCACGATCAATCTCGCCCTGCAAGGCGGCGGTTCGCACGGCGCGTTTACTTGGGGTGTGCTTGACCGCTTGCTCGAACAGGACGGCCTATCAATCGATGGTATCTCCGGCGCCAGCGCGGGCGCGATGAACGCAGTGGTTTTCGCCGATGGCCTGCTCGATAACGGCACCACTGGCGCGAAAAAAGCTTTACATGATTTTTGGAAAGCCGTATCCGAAACACCGAGCGCATCATTATTCAACTTTACCGCGCTGAATGACATGGCGGGGACTAGCTTTGATTTGATGAGCCGCATGTTCTCGCCTTATCAAATGAATCCTTTCAACTTGAATCCGATGCGCGATCTGTTGGCGAAACAAATCAACTTCGCCCGACTGCGCAAGGAAAGCCCGGTCAAACTTTATATCTGCGCCACCAATGTGCGCAGCGGACGTGCTAAAGTTTTTGAGCACGCGGAAATGACGGGCGACGTGTTGTTGGCATCTTCCTGTTTGCCATTTTTATTTCAAGCCGTCGAAATCAAGGGCGAGCATTACTGGGACGGCGGTTATATGGGCAATCCACCGCTGTTTCCGCTGTATGACAACACGGAAACGCGCGACATTGTGATTGTCGAAGTTAACCCGCTTAAGCGCGACGACGTGCCGGACAAGTCGCAGGAAATTATCGACCGCCTGAATGAAATCAGCTTCAACACGCCGTTGATTTTGGAAATGCGCGCCATCGATTTTGTGAACCGGCTGTTGGAAAAACAGCAAGAGCCTAGCGGCGGCACTGGCGCAATGGGTTTACTCAATCGACTGCTGCAAAAAAAACACGGCCAATCACATCAATTCGCCCCGCTAAATATGCATTTGATTGAAGCGGGGCGAATTGATGTGATTGGCCGTGTTTTTTTTGCAGCAGTCGATTGAGTAAACCCATTGCGCCAGTGCCGCAAAAAAAACAC
>JBEEJL010000213.1:0-5582 GCA_041169175.1 Pseudomonadota bacterium
AGCGAAGCGGGTCAGCAAGGAAAATTGGTCAAGGACCCAGCGCTGATTCAGCGCGTTCAAACCATCACCAATCGCTTGATAGCTCAAGCCACCAACATGCGCACGGAAAGCCGATCGTGGCAATGGACGGTGAATGTGATTGACGACAAACAAGTCAACGCCTGGTGTATGCCCGGCGGCAAAATGGCGGTTTATACGGGGCTGCTGAATAAAGTGCAGCCGACCGACGACGAATTGGCGCAAGTCATGGGCCACGAAATTTCGCACGCATTACTCAGCCACGGCCGTGAAAGAATGTCGCGCGCGTTGGCGACGCAAGCCGGATTATTTGCCGGCTCCATCGCCACCAAAACTGATATGTCGCAAATGGCCAATGTAGCGCAAGTCGCCATCATGCTGCCGAACAGTAGAGAAGCGGAGAACGAAGCCGACAAACTCGGCATCGAGTTAGCCGCGCGCAGCGGTTACAACCCCAACGCGGCGGTGACCATGTGGCAAAAAATGGCTCGCCTCAGCAGTGGCGCACCGCCGGAATTTCTCAGCACCCACCCGTCGGATGCATCGCGCATCAACAGCTTGTTGCAGCTCGCGCCGAAGATGATGCCTTTATATGAGGCCGCGAAAAGCACGCAGAGATAATTTTTAACTTTAGCTATCGCTCGACTTAATTCGCTACGCGCATTGGCTCCCTAAACTTTTGTCACTCTGAGCGGGAGCCAAGAATCTGCTGTTACGCGCTTGAAATCAAAACCGAAAAACAGAGCTTGCACGAAGCTCAGGATGACAGATTAGTAGCCGAGTGACGACACAAGGCTCAAAAGGAATGCCTCCCTGGATTTAATTCGACGGAAATTCACTATTGCCAGCGGTACCCACAGTTAATTCCCTCAACCCCGCGCCGTCTTTGCCGATACGAAATACGCGAAAGCGATAATCCGGCGGCTCCATGCGATGAAAATAAATCGTTTTCCCATCCGCGCTCCACGCCGGTTTGCTGTTGATTTTCCCGTCGTTAATTAGATCACGCGCATTCGATCCATCAGCATTCGCAATGCGTATCGCCCACTTGCCCAGATTGATGGTGCCGAAGGGAAACGCAGTCGGATCAACATTCACCAGCCAAGCAATGCTGCTGCCATCAGGCGAAAAATATGGATCGTAATCGGCCAGTGAATTAGTCGTCAGACGTGTGGGCGAAGCGAGCGGCGTAGCAGCCATCACATAAATTTCATAATCTGCCGGCGCGCAAGTTGCCGTCGGGCAACCGTTGAACAGTAACTTGCTGCCGTCAGGAGACCATGACACATCAGTGTTAATACCGGGGCGATTAGTATATTGAATCGGATTTTTACCCAGCGCATCGGTGACAAAAATCTGCAAACTCGACCCCACGCTGCCGAACATCGCAATCTTCGTCCCGTCAGGCGACCATTCACCGTGTCCTTGCAGCGTCCAGCCATCGGCATTTTTCGCGCGTAGTTGCGTCACTAGCGTACCATCGGCATTCATCAACCACAAACTCGCATCCGCGTAACTCTCCGGCTTACCTCTAGGCGCGCGATAAAACAAAATCTTTTTGCGATCAGGCGAAATCTTCGGCCACCAATTTTCGTATTGCATATCGTTGGTCACTTGCTTCGCGGCGGAACCATCGGCCTTCATCACAAAAATTTCATGGTTACCATTGCGATCCGAATCGAACGCTAATTGGTCTGAGCCGAGCGCAGTAGGTATCGATGGAGCCGAAGTGTCGTTAGTCGTCGAGCCGCAACTGGAAATGAAAACGAGCAACAAAAAAGTAATGAACGTACGCATGGCGTTCTCCAATTCCGAAGAGACAAAATAGAGCCTGCGAGAAGCAACTAACCGAAGAGGGATATTTGTGGCATTAACATTGTGCCACAGCGGGATTTGATGCGAATTTCGAGCGAATAAAAATTTACCTAACCTATTGATTAAATTAAACTATTTTTAGAGCGCAATAAGCATAGCGAATTGCGCCGCATGTGAGCTTGAACTCGCCGCTCGGTGCAATTCGCAAAGCTCATTGACACCCTACTCCACTGTCATTCTGAACGCAGTGAAGAATCTGCTGTTACGCGCGTCAAATCAAAAACAAAAAGCAGATCCTTCGCTCTCGCTCAGGATGACCGCCGTAGGGTGCGCCGTGCGCACGCGTCACTCTGAATTACATTTCATCTTGGCTGAATCACCGCAACGCGTGCGCGCAGCGCACCCTACATTTTTGTTGCCACGCTCCGTACGGCGGGACCCGCCCTACTCCACTGTCATTCTGAACGCAGTGAAGAATCTGCTGTTACGCGCGTCAAAGCAAAAGCGAAAAACAGATCCTTCGCTCTCGCTCAGGATGACCGCCGTAGGGTGCGCCGTGCGCAGGCGCAACGTACAACATACGAAGCGCAAATAGTTCAGCAACAAAGAAAATTCCCTCCCCTTCAAGGGGAGGGTTAGGGTGGGGATGGGTTCATTTCATTTCACACCAACGCCAACCCCCATCACCCCAGCAATCAACAAAAAATCCGCCTCACCCATTTCAAAATGCCCAAAACGAAATTTATAGCCCCAGCGTTTGGGGTCTTCGATGAAGGCCAGCTTTTCAATCAACGGACTTATCGGCGCATCGACGCATTGTTTGTAATCGACATCCAAGCGGTTCGGCACAAACCCGCCGCCCATATTGCCCTCAGCATTCCTTTCCTGAATCACATCAGATCGCGAAGGCGAGCCGAAGACAGTGCAATTAGCACGGCGAGGTGAAGCCGACAAAGATATGATTGATTCAGGGAAGGAATAAATCTCGCCGGTTTTGACTTGGCCGATGGCGGTGAATGCCTGACAAGCTTCGTCGCCGTCCATGGACATTTTCGGCGAATAATAAATCAGCCAATCGCCCACCTTCATCCGGGCCAGCGGCGCACGCTTGCCGTGGCCCAGCTGCGCAAAGCCCCCCGCCACGCCACGCTCCACATGGTTTTTGCTGACCACGCCGACCCAGTAGCGCAGGGGTGATTGAGGAGAGTTGGGTTTCATTTGGAAATGATGAAATGCGAATTTTCGTAGAGAGAGTTTTCGTAGGGTGGGCAAAGCGCAGCGTGCCCACCGAATCGTTCAGCCTGGGCACGCTATCGCTTTGCCCACCCTACGCTTGCTGGTAGTTGCGCCTTAAACTTTTGTAGGATGGGTGAAACCCTTTATGCGCCGGTTCCAGTTTGCCATTATGACAATTTAACGCAAAAGCCGATGGGTGCCACCCATCCTACGCTGGCTTCGTACCTCAGCACGTCCTACGAGCTTTTAGTTTAGATACTCTCATCGAAATAATCAGAGTCGATCTTCTTAACAGGATACAAAGATACCGTCGCTACCCCGACGTCATGTTCGATCATCAAGTTGGTTACTTGCTGTCCATCAATTAATACAATTTTACTTCCTATCTGTGATACGTAGCTTCGAGCATCATCAGTGAATCTGGATGTTGTAATAAAAATACCTTTGCTTGCATGTTGTGCTTGTAGAGCACCTGCAAATTGCATTACGTCCGGCCTTCCAACTGGATTGCTGTCCCAACGCTTTGCTTGAATGTATATAACATCAAGACCAAGCTTATCTTCCTTAATAATTCCGTCAATGCCACCATCGCCGCTTTTACCTATGGCTCTTCCCGCGTCCGCACGTGAACCGCCATAACCCATTTTTACAAGCAACTCGACTACTACCCGCTCAAAAAATGAAGGTGATGCTTTCTTTAGATTTCCGAGCAATTCATCCACCAGTTCATCTCTCAGATTTTCATAAGCAGTCTCCAATGCTTCTGAAGGTGTCGCCGTTGAAAATTCAACGGTTTCTTTGACGTCAGCAGTCTTATCGCCGCTTCTTGTTCCTTTAAGCTGTTGGAATTTAAGAAATTCGGGATATTGTTTTAAGAGTTTGACATTAATAGCCTTGGGGTTTTTGCCGAGAAGCTGGGATCCAAGGGGCGTTATTTGATAATAGCCCCTTCTTGTGGCTGCGAGGAGGCCAGCTTTTTTCATATATGTTGAAGCCCATCCGACTCTATTTGCAAAAGTTGCTTGAAGGCCACTAGGAAGCATTTCCTTGAGATCTTCATCTGTCAGTTTTAAATTTCTTGCAAGCACCTCAACAGCTTCACCCGTGGAAGTTTCTTCTTTTTTTTCTCCAACGAATCGGAGAAGAGGCAACATCAAACTTTGATAATCTGGAACGGCCATGTATTTATCTCCATTATTTTTGCAGTAATAAAATAAGCTACGCTTATTGGCCATCAAGCCTCATCCGGCTCTGGATTTTCTTTATGTTCCAACTCCCCAGAATTTTTCGCACGAGCAGGCGCCTGCGCCGCAATCTTCGGCGTCGCTACTTTCACATCCGCATTTTGCGCGCGATGACGCAAGGCGTGGTCGATGAGCACTAGCGCGAGCATGGCTTCGGCTATTGGGGTGGCGCGGATGCCGACGCAGGGGTCGTGGCGGCCGTGGGTTTCGACCAGTACGGGTTGGCCGGCTTTGTTGATGGATTGTCTGGGTGTGCGGATGCTTGATGTCGGTTTAATGGCGATGTGGACTAGCACGTCTTGCCCGGTGGAGATGCCGCCTAAGATGCCGCCGGCGTGG
Organism: Pseudomonadota bacterium; assembly: GCA_041169175.1. Lineage (GTDB taxonomy): Bacteria > Pseudomonadota > Gammaproteobacteria > Burkholderiales > JBEEJL01 > JBEEJL01. Next base: position 4,653 of record JBEEJL010000213.1, read on the forward strand.
TTGGTGAGAAAACCTTGCGGGGTCATTTCGTCGCCGTGGAGGGTGCCTTTTTGTTCGACGGCGGCGAAGCCTGCGCCGATTTCGACGCCTTTGACGGCGTTGATGCCCATCATGGCGTAGGCGATTTCGGCGTCGAGGCGGTCATACACCGGCTCGCCCCAGCCGACCGGCACGCCACTGGCGACGACGCTGATTTTTGCGCCGCAGGAATCGCCGGATTTGCGCATGGCGTCCATGTAGGTTTCCAGTTGCGGCACGACACTATCGTCGGCGACGAAGAATGGATTGTGGTTGACCTCATCCCAAGTTTTGAACGGTATTTTTATTTGGCCGAGTTGCGATAAGTAGCCGCGTATCTCGACGCCGTATTTTTCTTTGAGCCATTTTTTCGCAATCGCGCCTGCCGCTACGCGCACGGCGGTTTCGCGCGCGGACGCACGCCCGCCGCCGCGATAATCGCGGATGCCGTATTTTTGCCAATAGGTGTAGTCGGCGTGGCCGGGGCGGAAGGTCTCGGCGATGTTGCTGTAGTCTTTGCTTTTCTGGTCTTCGTTGCGGATCAATAAGGCAATCGGCGCGCCGGTGGTTTTGCCTTCAAACACGCCGGATAAAATTTCCACCGTGTCGGATTCGCGTCGTTGGGTGACGTGGCGCGAGGTGCCGGGTTTGCGCCTGTCGAGCTCTAGCTGGATGTCTTCTGCACTTATATCCATACCCGGCGGGCAGCCATCGACCACGCAGCCTATCGCCGGCCCGTGGGATTCGCCGAAGGAGGAGACGCAAAAAAGAGTGCCAAATGTGTTGCCGGACATGGTTTTATTCTCGCTAATTTGTTTGTGAAAGTTTAACATATACAGTCTATTGGACTGTTATCTGCGTTTATCATATGAACCCTGACGATCCCGATAAACTGAAAGGCCCCGGCGGATT
>JBEEJL010000214.1:0-12791 GCA_041169175.1 Pseudomonadota bacterium
ATTGCGTTGAATACTTTAGCGTGCAATTGCTCCAGCAAACCCATGCTTTCCAAGGTGTAATATAATTTCGCATCGGGCGCACGCGAGTCGTCCCACATGACGGGCACGCGGCGGAACGAAACATCTTTGGGTAAATTTTTCGACCATTGTTCGATCGCAGGGTCGAAATCAAAACAGTGACCGCAGCGATACCAGAATACTTCGACGACTTCGTTTTTGGCGGCAGTCTGGTTGGCTTGCGGGGTTTTGATCGTGGTGTAGCCTGTCGGCGCCGGGCCTTCAGCATTTGCCAAATTCATGCCGCCGAGCATCAGCAAGCCAATTGCAGCATGTTGTAATAATTTGCGTAGTTTCATTTCAGTCTCCGTTCATAGTTCAAAATAATATCGCAGTCAATCTACAGCCATTTAACTTTTCGGTTTGATGGTGATGACGCTAGTCGGCATTCCGTTTTGCGTCAGCTCATCGCGCGCGCGCGACATATCGTCGTGGGTTTTGTACGGCCCTAAGCGCACTCGATGCATGACACCTTTATCTTGCACCGCTGCTGCTTTCACTTCCGCCCGCAGGCCTATTAACGCAATGCGCGCTTTCAGGTTGTCCGCGTCGGTCTCGGAATTAAACGCGCCGACCTGCAAATAATATTTGGTTCCCGGCTCTTCTACGACAGGTTTTTCTATCGGTTGTGCGGCGACCGGTGCGGGGTTTACTATAACTTGTTGATTTTTAACAGTTTTATCTGTTTTCGGCGTGGCGTCTTTGCCGTCGGACAAAATCTGATGATAGTCAAAACGCGGTTTGTCGCCAGCGGCGTTAGCGACAGGCTTGCCCGCCTGGTCCACCGGTTTGGGGTCTTCCAGCTTGGCCGAGGCAGGTTTTTCAATCCCTTCAACCGGATGGTTCATGCGATCGACATACGGGCTTTTTTGTTTATTAACAAAAAATGCCACGCCTAAAGCGATGCCCAGACCGAGCAACAGACCGATGATAATGCCGCTGACGGTGGAGCCGCGTTGCTGCGTATTGGTTTGATAATCGTGTGACATAAAATTCCTGCGGGTCATGCTAAAAAATATTACACCCAAAGCGGGCCGGATAACAGTGCGGCATAACGAAGCTACATTTTTTCCGGCGCGCTCACGCCTAATAAAGCCAGGCCATTGTGCAACACTGTGCGCGTCACCGCAATCAAGGCTAAACGCGCCAGCTTGAGTTGGTCATCATCGACCAGAAAACGTTCAGCGTTGTAATAAGTATGCAGCTTGCCCGCGAGTTCTTTCAGATAAAACGCGACCAGATGCGGCGATAATTCTTCGGCGGCGTTTTTAACCAACTCTGGATAATCAATCAGCGCCTGCAATAGATCGCGTTCATACGCGTTGTCCAGCGGCGCTAGATCAACGTCGTGCAAAGTTTTCACCTCGCCGCCCCATTGCTCAAGCACGCGACAGACGCGTGCGTGCGCGTATTGAATGTAATACACCGGATTGTTTTCCGTTTGTTCACGCGCGAGATCGATGTCGAACACCAGATGCGTATCCGATTTGCGCATGACAAAAAAGTAGCGCGTCGCATCGCGGCCGACTTCGTCGATCAAATCGCGCAAGGTGACGTAACTGCCCGCGCGCTTGGAAATTTTTACTTCCTCGCCGCCGCGCATTACCGTCACCATCTGGTGTAATACGTAATCGGGATAGCCTTTGGGAATGCCGATGTCGAGCGCCTGCAAACCGGCGCGTACTCGCGTCACCGTGCTGTGATGATCCGAACCTTGCTCGTTTACCACACGGGTAAAACCGCGTTGCCATTTGCTCACGTGATAGGCGACGTCGGGGACGAAGTAAGTAAAGCTGCCATCGGACTTGCGCATCACGCGATCTTTGTCGTCGCCGTAAGGCGTGGTTTTCAGCCACAGCGCGCCGTCTTGTTCGTAAGTGACACCGTTGCTCACCAGCATATCAACGGTTTTTTGTACGCTGCCGTCGGAGTAAAGTGAAGACTCTAAAAAATACGATTCAAACGCCACATCGAAGGCACGCAAATCCAGATCTTGTTCTTTACGCAGTTCGCGCACCGCCAGCTTGGTCATGGCGTCGAGGTTTTCGTTTTTAGTATCCTGTGAAAATTCTTTTTTGTAATGCGCGGCGATGTCTTTAATGTATTCGCCTTGGTAGCCGTTTTCCGGGAACGGCGCATCGCCGCCGCTCATTTCGCGCAAGCGCGCTTGTACGCTCAAACCGAGGTTGGCGATTTGCGCACCCGCATCGTTGTAATAAAATTCGCGCGTCACATTCCAGCCATTCGCTTGCAACAAGCGCGACAGCGAATCGCCAATCGCCGCGCCGCGACCGTGGCCGACGTGCAATGGGCCCGTCGGGTTGGCCGAGACGAATTCGACTTGGACTTTTTCGCCGCGACCGTGGTTGCTGATACCAAACTTTTCGCCAAGAGAAAAAATTTGTTTGACCACTTGTTGTTTGGCCGACGCTTTGAGAAAAATATTGATGAATCCGGCACCGGCGATTTCCGCTTTTTCCACCAAGGGCGAAGCAGGCAAAGCAGCGAGCAAAGCTTGCGCCAATTCACGCGGATTTTTTTTCAGTGATTTCGCCAATTGCATGGCGAGGTTGCACGAGTAATCGCCATGTGCAACTTGCTTTGGGCGTTCGAGTTGAATCGATAGATTGTTCGCATCGGGCACGACTTGTTTCGCCGCGATGGCGAACAATTCGGCGATTTGGGATTTAATATCGGGCGCAGCAGACATGAATAAAAACTTCAATATAATCAAAGAACAGCATTATAGCGCGGGAGGACGGCTTCCTGCTATATATCCAGTGGATCGACGTCGATGGCCCAGCGCACATTTTTCGTCTTATGTTCGGAAATTGCGGCGTGCCAGGCGTTGGAAAATCTTTGTAGCTTAGCGCGCGATGCAGATTGCGCGAGCAGGTGCATACGTTCTTTGCCCGCTATGCGTGCGATGCCCGCAGGCACCGCGTCATAAACGGTGATGCCCGCATGCGCCGCGCGTACATCGCGCGCCAATTTTCCGGCCAGCTCGGCGAAGTCTTCCACCGCGTTAGCATTCACCGATTCGAAACGCAATAAAGTTTGGTACATATAAGGCGGGAAGCCCGCGCTTTTGCGTTCTTTCATCAAGGTGTCGGCGTAACCGGTAAAGTCGTGCCGCATCAGCGCGCCGTATAAAGGATGATCGGGGATTTCAGTTTGCACCAACACTTCGCCCGCCAGGTCGGCGCGACCGGCACGACCGGAGACTTGCATCAATTGCGCGAATAATTTTTCACCGGCGCGAAAATCGCTGCTGTAGAGCGCGCCGTCGGCGTTAACCACGCCGACCAAGGTGAGATTAGGAAAATCGTGGCCCTTGGCCAACATTTGTGTGCCGACCAAAATGTCGGCTTCGCCTGCATGGATTTGCGCCAACATGTCGCGCATCGCGTGTTTGTTGCGCGTGCTGTCGCGATCGACGCGCAAAATTCTGGCAGTAGGAAAACGCTCGGCTAATGTCGTTTCGATGCGTTGCGTGCCGTGGCCTGCCGGGCGTAATTCGAGATTGCCGCAATCGGGGCACGCGGTTGGAATGCGCGATTCGGAGCCGCATAAATGACAGCGCAATTTTTTGCTGCGCAAGTGTAAAACCAATTTGCCGCTGCAACGTTTGCAACCCGCCGCCCAACCGCAACCGTGACACATCAGCGCCGGCGCATAGCCGCGACGATTGATAAACAACAAGCTTTGCTGTTTTTTATCTAGCCGAATTTGTATCGCGCGCAGCAACGCATCGCCGATGCCGCTCTGCGTTTTGTCGCGGCGCATATCAATCAAGTGGATAGTGGGCAACGCCGCGTCGCGTATAGCTCTTTGATTTAATTGATAAAATTGATAGCGGCCTGAATGCGCGTTATGCCAGCTTTCCAGCGACGGCGTGGCCGAGCCGAGCACAATCGGAATGCCGCGCTGGCTGGCGCGAAACACCGCGACATCGCGCGCGGAATAACGCAAACCATCTTGTTGCTTGAACGAGCCATCGTGTTCTTCATCGACCACGATTAAATTCAAATCCGGAATCGGCGCAAACACCGCGAGACGCGTGCCGATAATAATGCGCGCGTCGCCGTTTTTTGCGGCCAGCCAATGATGTAAGCGTTCGCTGTCGTTGAGATGACTGTGCAGGCTCGCAATCATCACACCGGGAAAGCGCGTGCGAAAGGTGTTTTCCAGTTGCGGCGTGAGATTAATTTCCGGTACCAATACCAATGCTTGCCCGCCGCGCGCGATGGCGTCGGCGATCAGGCGTAAATAAATTTCCGTTTTGCCGCTGCCGGTGATGCCGTGTAATAAGGTGACTTGGAATTTATTTGTGTCGGCAGAAACTTTTTCTACTACTTGTGCCTGCTCATTATTTAACCTGGGCAAATGCGCGCTGTTGTGCCGCGCGATATTTTGCACAGAAAATTTCACCGGCTCGGCCCAAGCTTGTTGAATAAAACTCTTCAAGTGTTTCATCGCGCTCGGCGATAGCGCGCGAAGTGTTTCCACGCTCACAGCGCTGCTATTTTGTAATAGCTGCAGCAACTCGCGCGCGACGCGCGCGCGCGCGGGAATGGCGGCTTCCGCCTCTGCGCGGCCCGCGGCAGTGAGTGTGTAATGCGTCGGCGCGGGCGGTGCTATCGGTTTGGGGCGACGCAATAAAGGCGGCAGGGCATTGAGCATCACTTCGCCCAGCGGATGCAAATAATATTGGCTGCAAAATTGGAACAAAGCTATTTCTTCCGTCGAGCACGGCGCGATGTCGCGCAGAATTTCTGTCGCGCGCTTCAGCTTCGTATGGTCGATCACCGATGCCTGCACCACGCCGATAATCATGCCGATCAGTTTGCGTTTGCCGAACGGCACTAACACGCGACGGCCTATATCCGCTTGCGTCGCATCGTCGCAACGATAATCAAACGCGCGATTCAGCGGCACATCGAGAACGACTTGAATAATCATGGCGTGGAAATAAGGAGCGGGAAACAACGCAAGTGGGCACTCATGCGCTGATTATCGCAGGAAAAAAATTGAGCGCGCCAAAAGAAATTTTTTTTACGGAAAAAAATGCAGTTATTTATTTTTGCCAGCGCAGAAAATTTTTCTGAAAAAATATTTTAATAATTAGCGCCAAACCCATGCTGGCAAAAGGATTTTTAGTTAACCACAGTTATTGTGGATAACTTTGTACATAAGCTCTGCAAAACTCATCAAGAGCCCGGATATTACAGGCTTTATGACAAATTGATGAAAAAAGAAGCGATTAAAAAAATTAATATAATCAATAGATTATATATTGGCGCGAAAGTCACACAGAGCTCTGGCGCGTAGGATTAAAGCAGGGATTTTTATGTGCATAAACACAAAAATTTTCATTCATCAACGTTGACAGTCAGGTTCGCTTGTGTTTTTCAGGACTTAATTCGTGAACCGCCGACACCAGCGCCGCCACGTTTTCCGGCGGCGTAAATTGCGAAATGCCGTGGCCTAAATTGAACACATGCCCGTTACCCGCGCCAAAGCCATCGAGAATTTTTTTCGCTTCCGCGCGCACCGTTTGCGGGTCGCTGAATAACACGCTTGGGTCGAGATTGCCCTGCAGCGCGACACGATCGCCGACGCGTTGGCGTGCGCTGGCAATGTCGATGGTCCAATCAATGCCGACTGCGTCATAGCCGATGTGAGCCAAACTTTCCAGCCACAAGCCGCCGCCTTTGGTGAACACGATGCGCGGCACGATGCGGCCGTTTTTTTCACGCGTAAGGCCATCAGCGATTTTTTTCAAATAGGGCAAGGAGAATTCATGAAACGCCCCATGCGACAACGCCCCGCCCCAGCTATCGAATACCTGCACCGCCTGCGCGCCCGCATCAATCTGCGCGTTGAGATACGCGATCACCGTGCGCGCGTTGATGTCGAGAATGTGATGCAATAAATCGGGCCGCGAATACAGCATGGTTTTGACGCGATGAAAATCGCTCGAGCCGCCGCCCTCAATCATGTAACACGCCAACGTAAACGGGCTGCCGGAAAAACCGATCAGCGGCACGCTGCCATCCAGCGCCTTGCGAATTTGTGCCACCGCATCGGTGACATAACTCAATTCCGCGCCGATGTCCGGCACGCTGAGATTGCGGATCTCCCATTCCTCGCGCAACGGTCGCTCGAACTTCGGCCCCTCACCATCGGCAAAATACAAGCCGAGCCCCATCGCATCGGGAATAGTGAGAATATCGGAAAATAAAATCGCCGCGTCGAGCGGAAAGCGCGCTAAGGGTTGCAGCGTCACTTCCGTCGCGTAATCGGGATTTTTGCACAAGCCAAGAAAACTACCCGCGCGTTTGCGCGTTTCGTTATATTCCGGCAAATAGCGCCCGGCCTGGCGCATGATCCAGATCGGCGTGTAGTCAGTCGGTTCGCGCATCAGCGCGCGCAGGAAGGTGTCGTTTTTAAGTGTAGGCATGCGGCATTTTACCGCATGTGGGGGCAATCGCGCGGGACAGAATAGTCTGGCCCGCAATATTTACCTTAAGACTTTTCTGCGATGACGCGCACTTGCGCCGATGAAGGGCTGAGGCGAGCGTAGAGTTTGCACATCAAATCGAATGGTGTTCTGCCCATGCCCATAAAGAACTTGGGGAATTTTTGGATGCCGGGCGGCCATTTATGCATATAGGCTTTCGATTCAATAATCGTAAAACCCGCTTCGTTAAATATATTGCCCATCGACATCGGGCTCCAGGTGTAAAGGTGATTGCTGGAATCGCCAGGCCTGTAGTCGAGAGAAATCTGTTCGCTCGGGATGACGAAGACCGCTTTGCCGCCTTTTTTTAATTTTTTGTATAACACTTTCAATTCCTCCAGCGGCGCTTCGGTGTGCTCAAGCGCGTGGTTGGAGATGATGATATCGACGTATTCATTCGGCACATCTTCCGAGCGCGTATAAACTTCTACGCCAAAAGTTTTCGCTGTCTCGACCGATTCCATATTGGTTTCGATGCCGACTTTTTTCTTGCATTTGATCGCGTTGAATAAGGTGGCGTCATTGCAGCCGAAATCCAATACGACATCGCTATCTTTAATGAAAGCGGAAAATTTGGTTGAGTTAGTCCAGCCGCCGATCGGGCCGTATTTTTTGTTGATGCGGGGTTGCAGCATGGTGATCTCCAAAAATGAACGGTGATGATTTATTCAGTAACGCATTCTTTCATAGCTTATATAGCACACCAATACGGAAAACCCCCATAATCCGCTACGGAAAAACCCTACTTACAACCCGACCAGAAAAATAAAATATTTAATTAAAACAATAGGTTATATTTATCGCTCAGACTCGCGTCGTTTGCCCTACCGCATGTTCCCATTCCGCCATTAATTCATTCGCGCGCGCCCGGCTCATGGTCGGGTGAAAGGAGCGCTCGACTTGCCATTGCGCTGAAAGTTGATCGAGATCTTTATACACGCCAGTGGCGAGGCCGGCGAGATAGGCTGCGCCGAGTGCGGTGGTTTCGATCACCTTGGGGCGCACGACGGGAATGCCGAGTAAGTCGGCCTGGAATTGCATCAACATATTATTCACACACGCGCCGCCATCGACGCGTAATTCATTCACCGCGCCGCTGTCTTTCACCATCGCTAATAATAAAGCGGCGCTTTGATAAGCGATGGATTCGACCGCCGCGCGCGCGATGTGCGCGACCGTCGTGCCGCGCGTGAGGCCGACGATGGCGCCTTTTGCATCGGCGTTCCAATACGGCGCGCCGAGGCCGGTGAAGGCGGGCACGAACATCACGCCGCCGCTATCGGGTACGGATTCCGCAAGCGACTCAACCGCAGAAGAAGTACTGATGGCTTTCAAGCCATCGCGTAGCCATTGCACCACCGCGCCGCCGATAAACACACTGCCTTCGAGCGCGTATTCTGCTTGGTTGGTCGGTTGCGCAGCGGCGGTGGTGATCAAACCATTTTTTGATTCGACGAATTGATTGCCGGTGTGCATCAACATAAAGCAGCCGGTACCGTAAGTGTTTTTCGCCAAACCGGCGCGAAAACACGTCTGGCCGAACAGCGCGGATTGTTGATCACCGGCGATGCCGCAAATCGGAATACTTGCGCCGAGAAATTCGCTTTCCGTGTTGCCAAAATGATGGCTGGAAGGATGCACTTGCGGTAACACTTCGCGCGGAATGTTTAAAGCTTTGAGTAAATCGTCGTCCCATTTGCCTTCGCGAATATTGAATAGCATGGTGCGCGAGGCGTTACTGACGTCAGTCACATGCAATTGGCCTTTGCTCAATTGCCACGCCAGCCAGGTGTCGATGGTGCCGAAGGCGAGTTCGCCGCGTTGCGCCGATGCGCGAGCCCCGGCGACGTTATCGAGTATCCATTTGAGTTTAGTGCCGGAAAAATACGCGTCGATAATCAGGCCGGTTTTGTCGCGCACGGTTTTTTCCAAACCTTGTGCGCGCAACTCGGCGCAAGTTGGCTCGGCGCGGCGATCTTGCCACACGATAGCGTTGTAAATCGGCGCGCCGGTTTGTCGATTCCACACCACCGTGGTTTCGCGTTGATTGGTGATGCCGATGGCGGCCATATTTTTTGCATTGAGATTGGCTTTCGCCATCGCTTCACGCGCCGTAGCTAATTGGCTGGTCCAAATTTCCACCGGGTCGTGTTCGACCCAACCCGGTTGGGGATAAATTTGCGCGAATTCGTGTTGTGCCAGCGCGACGATGTTGCCGAGTTCATCGAACACAATACTGCGCGAACTCGACGTGCCTTGATCTAGCGCGAGCAAATATTTCATACACACCTCTCACTACGATAACAACATAACTATTTGTTTATATTGAATTAATTATTCAGCTATTTCGAGCGCTACGTTATTTTCATGGAGCAAATGCAAGAAAGTTTTCGGCGGCGCGACGTCGGTAAATAAGCGTTTGATTTGCGACAAGTGGCCGAGCTCAACCATCGCCTCACGATTAAATTTACTGCTGTCGGCGGCGAGCCAAGTCTCGCGCGATTGCGCGATGATGGCTTGCGCGATTTTCACTTCACGATAATCGAAGTCGCGTAGCGTGCCGTCTTCTTCGATGCCGGAAATGCCGATCAAGCCGATATCAACACGAAATTGATTAATGAAATCCAGCGTCGCTTCGCCGACGATACCGCGATCGCGATTGCGCACCACGCCACCCGCGACGATGACTTCGCAATGCGGATTATTCGACAAAATCGTCGCGACATTCAAGTTATTGGTAATCACGCGCAGGCCGCGATGATGCATCAGCGCCTTGGCGATTTCTTCCGTCGTGGTGCCGATGTTGAGAATCAGCGAGCAATCATTCGGCACTGCTTTCGCCACCGCGCGCGCGATGCGCTGCTTGCCTTCCGCATTTAAAGTTTGGCGTTGGCGATATTCAATATTTTCGATGGTCGAAAGCGGCACGCGCACGCCGCCGTGAAAACGCGACAGCAAACCATGTTGCGACAACAATTTAATATCGCGGCGCACGGTCTGCACCGTCACATCGAGCACTTGCGCCAGCGACTCGACGCTGACGCTGTTGAGCTTGCGAACTTCATCCAGCAAGGCGGATTGGCGCGGATTGGGAGTCATGTCGCATTCTACCCAAGAATTGAAACGAAACACATATTGCAGTGCAATGTTGACAATACGAAGCTAAAGATGGATAAAGCGAACTCAAACGAACCGGCCAAAGGGCAGTGGACGCAAACTCACCAACATATGATGTACTGATAGTCGGCGGCGGCATTAACGGCGCGGGTATCGCACGCGATCTCGCCGGGCGCGGCTTGTCGGTGCTGCTATGCGAGCGTGATGATCTTGCCGCACACACTTCGTCGTCCTCGACCAAGTTGATCCACGGCGGTTTGCGCTATTTGGAATATTACGAATTTTCGCTGGTGCGCAAAGCCTTGCAGGAGCGCGAAGTATTGTTGCGCTCTGCGCCGCACATCATGTGGCCGCTGCGTTTTGTCATGCCGCACGATGCGGCCATGCGGCCGGTGTGGATGATTCGCGCCGGATTATTTTTGTACGATCATTTGGCCAAACGCGAGATTTTAGCCGGGTCCGAAGTCGTGTCGTTGCGCGAGCATGCAGCGGGCGCGCCACTCAAAGCGCAATTTCACAAAGGCTTTGTTTATTCCGATGGCTGGGTGGATGACGCGCGCTTGGTGGTGCTCAACGCTTTAGCCGCGCAAGAAAGCGGCGCGACCATCATGACGCGCACCTCTTGTATCGCCGCGGAAATGCAAAATAATCAGTGGCGCGCGACGCTGCAGTTAGCTTCGGGCGAAAGCAAAATCATCCAGGCGCGCGCGCTGGTGAATGCAGCAGGCCCATGGGCAGGAAAATTTCTGCAGCAGAACTTAAACCGAACCGATGCGCATACCTTGCGCTTGGTCAAAGGCAGTCACATCGTCGTGCGCAAATTATTTGAGCATGAGTACGCGTATATTTTTCAGAACGCGGACAAGCGGATTATTTTCGCCATTCCGTATGAAAATGATTTCACTTTAATCGGCACGACCGATGTGGAAATCACTGGCGAGCCTGATGCAGCTAAAATCGACGCCGACGAAATTCGTTATTTATGCGCGCAGGCCAGTCGCTATTTCGCCAAGCCAGTGAATGAGACGGATGTGGTGTGGAGTTATACCGGCGTGCGGCCTTTACTCGACGATGCGTCGGGCGATCCGTCTGCCGTGACGCGCGATTATCAATTGGAAATGAGCGAGCAACCTGCCCCGCTGTTAACCGTGTGGGGCGGCAAAATCACGACGTTTCGCAAGTTGGCGCAAGAAGCTGGCGATATGTTGTGCGGCGCAATGCAAATCAATCGGCCTAGTGTGACAGCCGGGCATTTTTTACCCGGCGGCGATTTTAAGGATTATATTAATGTGTCAGGCCAACCCGTTGCCGATTTCAACGGCTTTACCACTGAGCTGGCGCGGCGCTATCCATGGTTGCCCGAAGCATTGCGCCATCGCTATGCTCGCGCATATGGTTCACGCATCAACTATATTATTGACAAGGCCACCTCGCTGGATCAATTAGGCGAAGAAATAGCCCCACAGTTTTACGCAGCCGAAGCGCGGTATTTACAGCAACACGAATGGGCGCACAGCGCGCAAGATATGCTGTGGCGTCGTTCCAAATTAGGTTTGCATCTGAGTGAAGATGCGCATGAAAAAGTAAGGTCGTGGTGCGCCAGTAAAGCCATCGCGGCGCCAGAAAAATATCAATTTAAACAATAAGTTATATAAAGCTTTTGGGAGCGGCGATTGCAACTGTCATTACATAACATCAAGCATCAAGTCGGCGCACAGCCTTATCTTTACGACATGAATCTCGCGCTGCAACCCGGGGCGCTCACCGTGTTACTCGGCACGACTTTGTCGGGCAAAACGACGCTGATGCGCATCATGGCCGGTCTGGATAAACCGACGCAAGGACAAGTCACGGTGGACGGCAAAGATGTGACGGGCATGCCCGTACGCGAACGCAACGTCGCCATGGTGTATCAACAATTTATCAATTATCCGTCGATGAAAGTGTATGACAACATCGCGTCGCCGCTGAAGCTGCGCAAGCAAGCCGACATCAAAGCGCAAGTCACCGCGATGGCGCAAAAACTGCATATCGATCATTTGCTCGATAGATTGCCCGCAGAATTATCCGGCGGCCAGCAACAACGCGTCGCTTTAGCGCGTGCTTTAATCAAGGGCGCGCCGCTGATCTTGCTCGACGAACCATTGGTGAATCTCGATTACAAATTACGCGAAGAACTGCGTGAAGAGTTAAGTGGTTTGTTCGCGCTGGGCAATTCTGCCGTGGTGTATGCGACGACAGAGCCCGCCGAAGCTTTATTGCTCGGCGGCTACACAGCAGTATTGGATGCAGGAAAATTATTGCAATACGGCCCGACGGCGGAAGTGTTTCATCAGCCCGCCTCGTTGCGCGTGGCCAAAGCGTTCAGTGATCCGCCGATTAATTTAATTGCGGGGGAATATAACGGCGCGGCGATTGATTTGGCTGGCGCGCTGGAGTTACCGATTGCGTGCCCCAACCTAGTCAACAAACACGTCACCGTGGGCATCCGCGCCAGCGCGCTCAGAATGCAAAACAACGCAGGTGATTTTGCCATTGCGGGCAAAGTCATTCTCGCCGAAATATCCGGCTCGGATACTTTCGTGCATATGGAAACCAAGCTCGGTGATTTGGTTGCGCAATTTACCGGCGTGCATTTTTTCGAGTTGGACGCGCCGCTGACGGTGTATGTGAATCCACAGCAGTGTTATGTATTCGGCCACGACGAAAAATTATTAGTCGCTGCGCAACGCCGAGGAGCGAATTAGCATGGCGCGCATCGATCTCGATTTGTCGCATTCATATAAAGCGAATCCGCAAAGCGACGCGGACTACGCTTTGTTGCCATTGAAAATGACCTTCAACGAAGGCGGGGCGTATGCCCTGCTCGGACCATCCGGCTGCGGCAAAACCACGCTACTGAATATCATGTCCGGTCTAGTCGATCCATCACAAGGCTCGGTGAAATTTGATGGCGTAGAAGTGAACGGCAAGTCGCCACAAGAGCGCAATATCGCGCAGGTGTTTCAGTTCCCGGTGATTTACGACACCATGACCGTCGCGGAAAATTTGGCGTTTCCGTTACGCAATCGCGGCGTCGCGCCAGCGGCGATTA
>JBEEJL010000215.1:0-4594 GCA_041169175.1 Pseudomonadota bacterium
TGCCTAAAATCAGTCGTGTAGGTATTATTATAACTATTTGATTATATTTAACTATTTATTGTGTTGATGTGAATAAAAACGCCGGTTTTCACCGGCGTTTTGAATTTCTCGCGCAGCGGAACTGGCGCATACTATTGCAGACTCTGCGATCTATCATGCGCCTTACCTTGCGCGTCGCTAAATGATTGCATGAAATAAAAAAGGGAGAGGGCGTGACGCAGACTATTACACTACCGTTCTGGCTGTTTGCCTTGATGCTCGCGCTGGTGATTTTCGGTGCGTTGCAGTGGATGTTGCTGCCGAGCATGCGCTGGTATTTTCGGCGCAAGGTGCGCGGTGTCATCGATGAAATCAGTGTTCGTCTCAATATTGAAATTCCCCAATTTAAACTCACGCGACGACAAGGGTTGATTGATCAGCTCATGTTGGATGCGCGGGTGCTTGCCGCGGTGGACGAGCATATCGCGGAACACAAAGTACCGCGCAGCGTCGCGATGCAAAAAGTAAATCGCTATGCGCGCGAGATTGTGCCCGCGTTTAACGCTTATATTTATTTTCGCTTGGGTTATTGGCTGTCGAAAAATTTTGCTCGCCTGGTTTATCGCGTGCGCCTGGGTTATACCGACAGCGAGGCGATTGCCAGGATCCATCCGAAATCTACCGTGGTATTCGTGATGAATCATCGCAGCAATATGGATTATGTGCTGGTGTCGTTTCTCACTGCAGAGCGCGTGGCACTGAGCTACGCTGTGGGCGAATGGGCGCGCATCTGGCCGCTGCAGGGATTGATTCGCGCGATGGGCGCGTATTTCGTGCGACGAAATTCCGGCGATCCTTTGTATCGCATGGTGTTGCAACGCTATGTGCAGTTGGCGACGGAAGGCGGCGTGCCGCAAGCTTTGTACCCAGAAGGCGGGCTGACGATTGACGGTAAATTGCGCACGCCCAAACTCGGCTTGTTTGATTACATGTTGAAAAATTTTGACCCATTAGCCGAACGTGATGTGGTTTTTATTCCCGTTGGACTTAACTATGATCGCGTGATTGAAGACCGGACGCTATTACGAAAACTTGACGACCACGCGCCGCGCGGCAGCTTGCTTCGCACTGCGCGTATTTCAGTGGGCTACCTTTGGCGCCAACTGACGCTTACCTTATTAGGCCGTCGCTATCGCTATGGCTATGCCTGCGTTAATTTTGGCCAGCCGATGTCGATGCGCGATTATGTAAAAACTCACGCCATCGATTTCCGTCTAATGGGCGAAGCGGCGCGACGCATGGCGGTGGCACAAGTCGGTGAGTTCTTGATGACGCGAATTGGAGAAATTATTCCGGTGTTACCGGTGCCGTTGGTGGCGACGGTTTTACTCCGCGACCCGCAACGCGCGCTGACCGATCTGGAATTAAAAGCCGAAGTGCTCGACTTGATTCAAAACATTGAAGCCAGCGGTGGGCATGTTTATGTGCCGCGCGCGGATCGCGATTACGCGCTGGGCGTGGGTTTGCGTATGCTCACGCTGCGCCATTTGATCGAGGAGCGAGATGGACTGTACCGCGCGAACCCGAACGAATTACCCGTGTTGAACTATTACGCCAATTCGATTGCGCATATTTGCGCACGCTTTAACAAGCCGGATAGAAGTTAAGCAAAATGCGGCAGGAAAAAAAACGCCGGTGAAAACCGGCGTTTTTATTTTTTTATTTGATTTGCATTAGCGCAGTTGTATTCTGCGCTCACCGCCATCGTTATCGCCGGCTTCACGATGACGGCGGTGGCTATCAATGTCCGCTTTAACTGCAGCAACCGGCGCAGCTTTTGGCGCAGGTTGCTGAGCAGGCTGTTGAACTGGCTGTTGCTGAACCTGCGGCGGCGGCGCGGCATGCACTACTGGCGCTGGCGGGCGAACCGGCTCAACCACACGCACGATAGGATTTTGTTGTGGTGGATGATTCATCCAGGGATGATGACGACCGCGATCATCTTGATTCGCTGGCGCGGGTACGCTTGGCGCTTGCGCTAGGTTCGGTTGCGCCGCCGGGGCTGGCTGTTGCATCACCACTCTTCCCGGTAATAGCGGTTGTGGCGGAGCTTGCACAACACCCGGCTGCGGATTAATCGGTGCAGGTTGACGACGCCACGGTGCGTTGTGGTTCGGTTGCGGTTCCGGCGTGCGCATGACAGGAGCAGCTTGCACCACGGGCGCTTGGCCCACTATGCGTCCCGGCACTGTGCGATCAACGGCTGGCGCAGGTACCATGACAGCGCGAACCAAGGCAGGCGGCGCAACGGGATGGATACGCGCAATCGGCGGGTTGAGATTAGATTTGACGATTTGCACCGCAGATAAAACCGGGCTGGCGAATTTATCGCGCGGCACAATAGTCGTGAAGCTGCGATGGATAGACGGCTGATCGTGGCGATCGTTGTGTACATAATTCGAGCCATGCGGACTATTCAAATTGCGGCCATAGTTATTGCTGCAACGATAATAAGGATGGTACGGCTCGCCCCAACCGAGCGGGAACCAGCCCACGGCGTACGCGTTACCGAACGAGAAACTGGTTTGCCAGCCGTCGTCGCCGACGAAGGCCACGAGTGCAGGCGCGTAGACAGGACGCGCATGGATGCGGCCCGGCGCCCACGCCCAGAAACCATTCACTTGCACCCAGCGACCGTAGTGAAACGGGGCGAAGCCCCACGGTGCGTTATCCACCCACGTCCAACCCCAGGGTTGTACATGGACCCAGCGACCGTCTTGATACGGCGCCCAGCCGGACGCAACATAAGTCGGCACCCAGACATTGCCGTAGTTGGCATCGCTGCGCCATGCGCCGTGGTTATCAAGATCTTCGTAACCGGTCATTTCCGGCGACACATATTGCGCGCTACGCGAGCGTTCAAAACGATAATCGCGTTCGCGCGCCCATTCGTCGAAAGCGTCGCTTTGCGCAGTTTCGAGTTGACGGCTGTAATTATTGCCGCCGACCATTGTGCTGGAGTCAGCGTAGAGCGTGGTTTCCTGATTGCCTGCGATCATCACGCCGGCAGCGCCTTGCAATACGGTAACGCGCGTAGCTTGACTATCGGCATCAATGCGATAACGACCGGCGCTGCGAATAATTGCCTGAGTGTGCGGCGTGGCTACGCGCACGTAGTCGCCTGGTTCGAGATTGCGCACACGTAAATTGAGCGAGCCTTGCGCCAAACGCGCGTCAATCATATTGTCGGTGACGCCGAGTAAGTCGAGTTGGCTGTCGTCGGCGATGCGCAGCGCGGTAGAACCGACGCGCACTTCAACCCGGCTGCGGCCGCGTGTGGCGAAAGAATTTTGTGAGGTAACGGGATAGTTGATCGCTGCATCGCGCCAGCCGGACTGCGCCTCGTAGAACATAACCGAGCCTTCGATCAAGCTCACGCGTCCGGCGCGGCTAGGCGGATCGACGTATTCTGCAGCGGCGGCGACAGACGTGAACGCCGTCAGCAGCAAAGCGCCGAGCAAAGTGAATAAGGAGGTAGTACGATTAATATTTTTCATGGCTGGTGCCCGAAAGGTTGCAGACGCCTACTAAAACGTTTAACTGCGACCAAGGTTGACGCTGACCGCTTTGCCGCGGATGTATAAGTTGTTGGCTACCAGCGCCGCCAGAACCAAGGCAACCCCAGCAAATTCAACCAGTTGAAACTTATGTCCTTGCCATAAGCCGATGGCGAAAACGATCACCGGAATCAGGTTGCCGAACAGCATCACGTTCAGCGCACCGAGGCTTTGTACCGCCACATTCCAGCCGATAACGGCGAGTATGGAGGCGAAAATAATCATATAAATCATTTCCCACTTCACGCTTTGGATAGCGGGCAGATCGGGCAGATGAATATACCCGATGCCGGTTAATACGAGTGTGATCAAACTCACTGTCAGCATGGCGGGGGCGCAAGTGAGGGCGGTGTAGCGCACGGGTGACCAGTCGGGAAATTTTGCTGCGCCTAATGTGTAAACTACCCAGCTTAGTGCGCCGAGAAAAACCAACAGGTCGCCCAGCGCGCTGCCGCCGCTGAATGCATGCAACGGATCGCCGCGCGTAATCAGTAACAGCGCGCCAAACAGCGCCACAGCAACACACACTAAAGTGAAATTCGCTGGGCGCATTTTTTTAATCGCCCAATTAAAAAATACCATCATCAAAGGTTGCAATGCGGCGATGGTCGAAGCATGCGCGGGCGTCGAGCGGCTCAAGCCTTCAAACGCCAGTAAACTAAAACCGGCAAAACCGAATGAACCATAAATAAAAGCGGGCTGAAATTTACCGTCAAATTTCAGCGCAGATTTTCCTTCGAGCAGCAACAACAATAAGACGAAAACACTCGCGGTGATGACGTAACGAATCAGCGTCATGTAATACGCATCGATGTGGCTGAGAATGACTTTGGCGATAGGAAACATGCCGCCCCACGATAGAACGGCGATTAATGCGCCTGCTAAGCCTATTAAAATCTTCTTATTAATCAATTGTTTATAGAATTACTTTAACGGCGCTAAAGTAAGATGCCCTTGCGCGCCATTTTCAATCTGAGTTCGGTTAGTCGTCATCGGAA
>JBEEJL010000216.1:0-9388 GCA_041169175.1 Pseudomonadota bacterium
GTTTTATTTTTTGCCTCAGCGGTGATTTTATTTTTTTCCACCAGCTTGCCAAGCGAAGCGTCGATACCTTGTTTGGCCTCTGCCGCTGCGCCGGATTTCGCATCCATCAGTAAAATCTTTATTCCGGCATGCGCGGCAATTTGCGCAATGCCGCGCCCCATTGCGCCAGCACCTATCACGCCTACGGTTAAATCTGCGCGGGAAATATCGAGTGACATCAAGGGGGTTCCTGTTTGAGAATTATTATGCAGTTTGCCTGCCGCTATGAGTATGATGCTAACTAAATTGCTCACGAATGTAAACGCGAATAAGCTGCATGGGCATACGCGACGTTGCGGTGGCATTTGAGGAAAACCTCCACCTTTGCAAAAGGGGGATTGAGGGGGATTTGGGTGGCTCAAACGTAAAAACTAAATCCCCCCTTACCCCCCTTTTTCAAAGGGGGGAAGCTGCATATATTTTTCAAAGGGTGGAGTTGCCTGCTTTTTTCAATGGTGAGTCATAAATAGTTTACTCAGGTGATGAACAATATGAATAATCCACGCTGGAAAGTAAGGCCCGATGGCTCAACTTGGGGCGACTTCGGCAATGACGATCAGCTCGGTCGGCTGAATTTACTCACGCCGCACAAAGTGAAGCAGGGCGTCGCCGAGGTGCGCGAGGGTTTGGTGTTTTGCTTGAGCTTGCCGTTGGATTACCCCGGTGGCTCGGTTCTAAATCCCAGTCGTAAACCGCCACTGATTACACCGACGCATTACGATGACGGTCGTCCGCGCATGAACTTTCCTTTGTCTGAGTTTTATCCCAACAGCACCGACATCGTCTGCGACGACCAAGTGTTGTTATCTCTGCAATATTCGACGCAATGGGACAGCCTCGCGCACATCGGCGCGCGTTTCGATGCCGACGGCGATGGCGTGGAAGACATGGTGTATTACAACGGCTATCGCGCGAACCAACATATCGCGGGGCCGCATGATTATGACGGCGATCACCAATGCGGCGGGCCATTCGGCGCAAAAGCACTAGGCATCGAGAACATGGCGCAAAAAGCCATACAAGGTCGTGGTGTGTTGGTCGATTTGCATGCGCACTTTGGCTACGCGCGCAAAGCCATCGGCTACGATGACATGATGCGCGTGATGCAGGCGGACAAAGTCGAAATCGAAACGGGCGACATGCTGGTATTACATACCGGCTTTACCCATTTGATTATGAATATGAATCGCCAGCCGGACAAGGAAGTGATTAAAAACAGCGGCGTCGGCCTCGACGGTCGCGACGAGAAGTTATTGCAATGGATTAGCGATATAGGCATCGCGGCGATTTGCGCGGATAATTATGCAGTGGAGCATTATCCGGCCAATCCGCCGTTGCGGCCGGGCAAAGCGCCGATGTTGCCGCTACATGAACATTGCTTGTTCAAACTCGGTGCGCCGCTTGCGGAATTGTGGTGGCTGAAAGATTTAGCCGAATGGTTGCGCAAAAATAAGCGCAGCCGATTTTTGTTAACTGCGCCGCCGTTACGTTTGCCCGGCGCAGTAGGGTCACCAGTGACGCCAGTAGCTACTGTATAAATAGATAGAGGAGATCATTATGAATGACAATGTCAAACTGCCGCCGCAACTAGGCATGAATCTGCCGCAGCCACAAGTCTTTGCCACCTTGGAAGAAGAACGCCAGCATCGTAAACAAAAACTCGCGGGCGCGTTTCGCTTATTTTCCAAATTCGGTTTTGACGAAGGTGTCGCTGGCCATATCACCGCGCGTGACCCAGAGGAAACCGATACGTTTTGGGTTAATCCTTTCGGCATGCATTTTTCGCTGATCAAAGCGTCCGATTTAATTCGCGTATCGCACACCGGTGAAGTGGTCGAGGGCAAACAGCCAGTGAATGGCGCAGCGTTCGCTATACATTCGCAAGTGCATAACGCGCGACCGGATTGCGTCGCCGCGGCGCACTCGCATTCACTCTATGGCAAAACCTGGTCCACACTCGGTCGTTTGCTTGATCCACTTACGCAGGATGCCTGTGCGTTTTACAAATCGCATGCGCTGTTTAACGATTACACCGGCGTGGTGCTCGACACCAGCGAAGGCGCGCGCATCGGCAAGGCGCTCGGCCCGAACAAGGCGGTGATTTTGCAAAATCACGGTTTGCTCACTGTTGGTCATACGGTTGATGAAGCAGCATGGTGGTTTATTACGATGGAGCGTTCATGTCAGGCACAATTGCTTGCTGAAGCGGCGGGTAAACCGATTATCATCGACGATAAAAATGCCGCACTCACTTGCTCGCAAGTCGGTTCGCATTTCGCCGGATGGTTTCAGTTTCAGCCGCTGTGGAATAGAATTGTGAAAGAGCAACCGGATTTACTTTGTTAGTTATTAAATCTCACCACAGAGACACAGAGGCACAGAGAAAACCCACAGCTTAAAAACTTTTGTAATTTGATTTATTAAATAACTGTATGATTTTATTCAGTATTTAGACTTTTCAGATTTTGACTTTCTCTGTGCCTCTGTGTCTCTGTGGTAAATTTTTTAAATAAATAAAAAGGAAATAGCAGTGACCGAAATTATTCTTCATCACTATCCCATGTCACCGTTCGCGGAAAAAATTCGTCTCATCATGGGTTATAAAAAATTGCAGTGGAACAGCGTGATGATTCCGCCCATTATGCCCAAGCCCGATGTGATTGCGCTTACCGGCGGTTATCGCAGAACACCGATTCTGCAAGTCGGCGCAGATATTTATTGCGACACGGTGCTGATTGCGCGCGTGCTGGAAGAAATCAAAAACAGCCCGACGCTTTTCCCGGTGAAAAATAAAATGGCTGCGAATGCTGCTGCAGCGTGGGCGGATGTGCATGTGTTTATGGCCGGCGTCGTGCATGCGTCGCAACCGGCTAACGCGAAAATTTTATTCGCGCACTTGAATGAAGCTGAAATGACGGCATTTCGCGAAGACCGCGCAGCGTTCCGCAAAGGTTCGACCGTGCGGCCAGACGCAAGCCAGGCGCGCGCATTTTTACTCAACACACTGCAGCAAATGGAAACGCAATTTGAAACCGGTGCTAAATTTATTGTAGGCGACGGGCCGAGCATTGCCGACTTTTCTTTTTATCACGGTCTGTGGTTTATTTTGCGCGCTGGCCCGGCGGCAGATATTCTCGACCGCTACCCGCGCGTACACGATTGGCTTGATCGCATCAAGGCATTTGGTCACGGCGAAGCGCTTGAAATGTCCAGTGCCGATGCCATTGCCGTGGCAAAAAATGCTGCGCCGATGGGCGATAGCATGGCCGCGATGGTATTGCCCGATGGTTTCGCGTTAGGCGACAAAGTTTCCGTGGCGCCAGTGGATTACGGCATCGACGCGACAGTTGGTGAACTGGTACTCGCGCAGCCGGACGAAATCGCTATTCGTCGCAGCGATGAGCGCGCCGGAACCGTCGTTGTGCATTTCCCGCGCGCGGGTTTTCAGATCGCAAAAGTGTAGCCTGAGTTGGACACAAGCTTGCCTGCCATTTATCAAGCCAAAAAAATCGCGCATTCGGAATTTATTTCCGTGCGCGGTTTGCGATATCACATCCATTTATGGGGCGATGCAGCTAAACCGAAATTATTTTTGTTTCACGGCTGGATGGATGTCGGCGCGTCGTTTCAATTTCTGGTCGATGCGCTGAAGCAAGATTGGTATGTCATCGCACCGGATTGGCGCGGCTTTGGGCTCTCCGAATGGCCAAAGGACGGTTATTATTTCCCCGACTATATCGGCGACATGGACGCGATCATTCACCATTATTCACCAACTGAGGCGGTAAACTTAATCGGTCACAGCATGGGCGGCAACGTCGCCGGCTTGTATGCCGGAGCGCGACCAGAGAAAGTAAAAAAACTTATCGCGCTGGAAGGCTTCGGCTTGCCACGCACCGCGCCAGACAAAGCGCCGAGCCGCTATGCAAAATGGCTAGACGAGTTACGCGAAACGCAAAGTTTTCGGCCCTACAAAAATTTCGCTGAAGTCGCGCAGCGTTTACAAAAAACCAACCCGCGTCTGCCTGATGACAAAGCCGCATTCTTAGCGCGGCATTGGTCGCATGCATTGACCAACGGCGAAGTGGTGTTGAATAGCGACCCGCGCCACAAAACTAGCAACCCGGTGTTATATCGTATAGAAGAAGCATTCGCCTGCTGGGCCGCCATTACCGCGCCGACACTTTGGGTGATTGCCGAGCAAACTGATTTGATCGACAAGTGGATTAAGGAAGATGCTGCAACATTTAACCTGCGTAAAAAACCTATGCAGCACTATTCCGAAGCCATTATCAAAAATGCCGGTCACATGTTGCACCACGACCAACCGCAGGAACTCGCCCGCATAATCGAAAATTTTTTGAGAGATTAAATCGACATGAAAAATCTTAAAGGCAAAGTAGCCGTCATCACGGGTGGTGCCAGCGGCTTAGGACGTGCGATTGCGGATGGCTGCGTACGCGAAGGCATGAAAATTGTTATCGCCGATATTGAAGACCGTGCTTTGCAACAAGCCACATCAGAAATTCAGGCAATGGGCGCAGAAGTTATCGGCGTCAAATGCGACGTCTCGAAAGCCGCCGACGTAGAGCGCCTGGCCGAAAAAACTTATGAAACATTCGGCGCAACGCATTTGCTCTTCAACAACGCCGGCGTGGCGGGCGGCAAGCGCGCGTGGGAAACCACCGAAGCTGATTGGCAATGGGAAATGGGCGTCAACTTATGGGGCGTGATTCACGGTATCCGCATCTTCGTGCCGTGGATGTTGGAGAGGGGCGAGGAAGGGTATGTCATCAACACCGCATCAGTAGCGGGTTTGCTGACGCCTACCATGTCGGCATCCTATAACGTTACCAAACACGGCGTCGTCGCGTTGACTGAAACTTTGTATCACGACCTGAATGAAGTCGGCGCGAATATCCACGCCGCAGTGTTGTGCCCGGCCTATGTCAACACCGGCATCGGCGAATCTGCGCGCAATCGCCCGACAGAATTAAAAAATTCAAACGAAGAAATTTCCGTCGAGCAAAAAGCCAGATACGAGCTACTCAAGCAAGCTTTGCTCAAAGGTAAAAAAACCGCCGCCGACGTAGCGAATGACGTGTTCGCTGCCATCGCCGAAGATAAATTTTATATACTTACGCATTCAAGAATTTTGCCCTCCGTACAAATGCGTATGGAAGAAATCATCGCGCAGAAAAACCCAACCAATCCGATGCAGACAAAATAAGGATGTAGCGTGCGCTCTGCGCACGAAACTGTCACCGCAAGTACAACGCATAGCAGTACACATGGACGTTCGATCGTGCGCGGTGCGCACGCTACGTATTTCAATTAATAAATTTAATTAAATCAATTAGTTATAATTATATTACTTGATGATAATGATTTACATATTTCGCCTGACTAAATGTCAGTAAGTCAGATAAGCTAGCAAAATATAAGGGAGAAAAAATGTTAAAAACGAGATCGAGCCAACGTCATTTCATCTTGATGTTTGTGTTGCCTGTGCTGACGGCTTGCGTATCAGACAATGCGCTAACGCAAACTACCGGCAGTTGCCCTCCGCTTACTTCGCAAGCATCCGAACAGCCGAAATATCTGGCGCAAGCGCAGACTTATCTCAAAGCGAATCCGGGCAGCCATCGCGTGACCGACCCTTGCACGGAATTGATTTTTGCGCGCGAGCGTATTGATGAGCTGCAGCAAAAGCATGTGCGCTTTCAGCAAAGCTATCAAGGTATTCCGGTGTGGGGGCAACAGATTATTGTGCATTTCAACGCGCAAGATGTCGTGACCTCGACCACTGGCAGCATCCAGCCCATCACGCAAAAAATTTCTATCGAACCGAGAATCGACAAATCCATTGCGGCGAATACGGCAGCAAATGCCCTCGGCGAAGGCGCCAGGGCGAACGACAACAAACTCAGTATTTATCAACATGACGGCATGCCGCATTTGGTACACGTCGTGGACGTGATGCAAAGTATGCGGCGAACGATGGTTTTCGTGGACGCTGATACGGGCTTGGTATTGAATCAGATTTCAGCATCACCGAACCGCAACTAACTAATCGTCAATCGATTATTCGGAGACATAACAGCATGAATAAATCACGCACAGCAAAAATCCTTTTCCGTACCACTGTGGTCGCTTCGGTATCACTGCTCGCCGCATTCTCCGCGACGGAAACGCCGCAATTGAATCGTCTGAGAAGCCTATCCATCACGCCAGAACAGCAGGCTAATTTTGTAGGAGCTGCGGCAAAACAAAATACCCTGCGCGAAACTAAATGGAAAGATAAGGCCAAGCGCGTTGCGCCGCGCGCGCAAGCCGAAACTTTACGCCAGACGGAAAATTTAAGCAGCAAGTTGCATGAGTTAGTTGCGCGCCCGCAAACTGACGCAGTTCCAGCAGCTATGCCCCACGTCAGCGCCGAGCAGCATGCACAAGTTCGAGCGCTCAATAGCGTGCATCAAGCCAGCGGTGGTATTGAGGCGCATTTTGATAATCGCAACGGCACGCTCAGTCACCTTGCGTTGCCGCAGAAATCAATGGCGAAAAAAGAAGTGTTAATGCAGAAGGAATCTGCCCACATTGAAGCAAAAAAATTCCTCGCAGAAAATCGTGCGTTACTCAAAATGGAAGATCCTGATGCAGAAGTGAAACTCGTGCGCGAGCAAACTGATGCCAGCGGTCAAACTCATTTACGTTTTCAGCAGACCTATCGCGGTGTGCCGCTGTTCGGCAAAGAATTAATGGTCCATATGAACAGCCAGCGCGAAGTGAGTTTGCTTCAAGGCAAACATGAACCAACGCCAGCCGCGCTGAATATTAACCCGGCTATCGGTGCCGACGTCGCCATCACTGCCGTGTTCAAAGACTTAGGTTTGGGCGTGCATAAATTTGCAGCCCCCAGCAGCGAGCTGCTGATTTACACCTCGGAAAAAGGTGTGAATACTTTGGCCTATAAAGTCGTCACCAAACCCGCTATGAATCAACACTGGATACATTTTGTCGATGCGCAAAACGGCAAAGTGATCGATCGTATTGATAATATCCAAGGCGCAGCAGTAACGGCGAGCGGTACGGATTTGAATGGGCAAGCGCGCAGCTTTACCGCTTGGGCTGCTGACGGCGGCTTCTATTTGATCGACCCCAACACGCCTAATTTTGACGCGGCGGGTTACGACCCGGTTGCTGCGCTGATTGCAGGCCGCCCAAGAGCCGATAGCATTATCGAAACCGCAGGATTTACAGAAGGATCCAGTCTTAACTTCGTGACCAGCAATTCCGCCAGCGTCTGGGATCCGTCGGCAGTGAGCGCGTCTTACAATACCAAAACCGTATTTGATTATTATAAGAACACGCACGGTCGAAATAGTATCGACGACAAGAATTCCAGTTTGCAAGCGGTGATTCATTTTGGCAACGCAATGGATAACGCTTTCTGGAACGGCACTTATATGGTTTATGGCGATGGCGGCGCGATATTCAAACCCTTGGCCGGATGTCTGGATGTCGCTGCACATGAGATGACGCATGGCGTGATCGAAAATACTGCTGGTCTTATTTACGTCAATCAAAGCGGTGCGCTGAATGAATCTTTCGCCGACGTCTTTGGCGCAATGGTGGATAGAACCAACTGGACTGTCGGCGATGGCTGCGTCAAGAACGCGGCCTATTTGCGCAATTTGGCTAAGCCGTCACTCAGCCGTAATCCGCAGCCGAGCAAGATGAGCGAATATAGACAGTTACCACAAACCACCGACGGCGGTGGCGTGCATATTAATAGCGGCATTCCGAATCGCGCCGCTTATTTGCTGGCGGAAGGCTTGAGCGCAGAAGGACTCGGCACCAGCATTGGTCGCGAGAAGACAGAAAAAATTTACTATCGTGCATTGACGACGTATTTGTTGCAATCCTCGCAATTCATCGACGCACGCCGTGCCACGATCAAGGCGGCGCAAGATTTATATCCGGCCGATGCGGCGTCTGTCGCCAAAGCGTGGGATGTGGTGCAAGTGACCGACAATGCTAATCCTCCGGCTGTGCCAACTTCGACCGACACAACTGTCGGTAGTGACTTGATGGTGTACCTAACCAGACAACTTATTCCTGCACAAGCATCATCTCAACCTTACGATATTTGGGTGCAGAAAATGGCTGCACCATTCGCGGGTTACGACGCAGCCAATGATAAAGGCGCATTTAATTCAGCATCGCTTAATGTGGCGCACAAGCGCCCGGCAGTTTTTTCCAAAGTCAGCAGCGGCCGTATCTTGACACGTATCCTGTATGTCGATACAACTGCGAATATTCAACTGGCAGAAATTGATCCCGTAACATTAACCTTGGTCAGTGCGCGAGCTTTAACTCCTCAAGGGGGATTCAACAGTATCTCCGTATCGCCCGATGCTCGTTATATTGCTTACACCACCACCAGTGCCACCGATAACAATATCCACATTATTGATGGAAACGACAGCACTGGCGGAAGCGATTTTGACATTGCCTTAATCTCACCCAACTATCAGACGGGTGCAACGGCGCAGAACACGGTGTTGTATGCCGACTCGTTGAACTTCGATTACAGTGGTCGCTATATTGTGTTCGATGCGCTTAACTGCATATCGCTACCGAACAATGCATGCAGTCAACCTGACGGCGGTTATCGCTATTGGTCTGTAGGCCGTGCCGATTTGCCGAATAAACAAGTGCAGTTTTTGCTGCCGAGTCAGGATCCTGCATTGGATATTGGTAATCCGGTATTTGCCAGCAACAATCGCAATATCATTGCGCTCGATGTGATTGACAGCAGCGATCCCAACAATATTCATTTTTACGTTGCATCGTACGATTTGGAACGACAAACACCGCAACTCGTGTGGGACCTCTTTCTAAATGGCCTTGATACCGGCAGTCAACCGAGCTTTTGGGGTAACGATGATTTCATTACCTTCGTTGCGCCTGATGCAACCTACGGAAGAAAAGCTTACCGTATTGCAGTGGATGCGAATGGTGTCGGCAAAGGCACGCCGCAAGAAGTGAACGCTCTCGCCGCCACGGCGCCGATCATGCATCGTGCCGGTGTGCGTGCGTTGACGGGAACGATTGCTTTGAACGTCACGCAATTGGATTTTGGTTCCGTCGCACAAGCTAATACAAAAGTATTGCAATTCACTTTGTCGAATACGGGTAATAGCGATGTGTCGATTACCAGCTTGAGCGTTGATAATCTGCAAGCGTTTAACACCAACCTGACCAACGGCTTGATTCCGCGCGGAACCACTGCGACCTTCGATGCCATATTTTCGCCCACAGCTTTGGGTACCCAGACGGGCAACCT